>JAHFRR010000014.1 GCA_023266165.1 Thiotrichales bacterium | reverse complement strand
GATACGCATGCTCTGTATAGAGCTCTGCAAGCACCATGCCAATCTTGCCAATCGCTTTATCGTAGGTTTTCTCTTTCACATCCTTCAGCGTCAGATGAATCACAGGATATCGATTGATATGCGCAAATTCAGGGAGTTGCTCAATCATCAGATTTTGAAACAGGTGTTTTGTGTTTTTGCGAAGATCAAAAAAGTATTTGAGCATTGAAAGATTCAACGTCTTCCCAAATCGACGAGGGCGGGGAAACAATGAGATTTGGGTATCGCTGCTTAGGATCTCTGAGATCAAGAGGGTTTTATCCACATATTCTGAGCCATTCACGCGAATTGTTTCAAAATCACTGGTGCCAATGGGGAAGGGTAAAAGCTTCATCTTTTATCTCTTTACGCTCTATTTGAGACCATCATAGCAGATTTTTGAGGATCAGGATATGGGGAATCTGGCTGGGAACAGGGCCGCCTCTTCCCTTGAGTTCGATATCGACGCATGGAATGCGGCGGGTGAGGTGCCTGTCGATAAGAATGAATGACACAAAAATTGCATATCCTTTTCAAGCCCATCCCAATCATTCACTCTTGTGTGATAGTGAATGGCATGTAGTAATGACTTCCCTGGGTTATTAGGTTTTCGCCGTTTTCATGAGGCGGCCCTGGCCCCTTTTTCATTGATAAAAATTTTATCCCTGTGTAACCTACTTGCCTTTTTAAATTACCCAGCTACACTGCCCTTAGATTTCTTTATCTAAAAGAAGTTGTGTTTAACCAAACGGGGGATTCTGTATGGGATTTTTCAATTCGTTTTTGAATCTGGATTTCCAGTCGATGCTGAGTATGCATCGGGGGGCGGCGGTTTTATTTTTAATATTAGCCGTGATTGTAGGTCTGATTGCCTCCTTCAAAGGCCGATCATTCTTGAAAACCTGGTCATTGGCGATGATCACAACACCTTTGATGGCGTTGCCCATTGCGGTGTGTTTGAAATCAGGACGTGATGAGCGTCGCTGCCATAAACCGTTGTCAGCAGTCTGGCAGTTTTTAGGGTATCTGTTTGCCTTGTTTGTGTTGTTCATGCCTTTGTGCACAGCGGCCATCGTGCAATTCTCGGTGCCCAGTATGCGTAACCTGCAAACGATGGGATGGATCATTCCGTTGTTGACCTTGGTGGTCTTGTATTTTTCTGCAGACGGCATCAGAGCACGTAAGCTGTTTAGCTTAGGCGCTGTGGCCATTATCTTGGGTTATCTTTTCTTGAGCTTTGCCCATATGCCCTCGCTCTGGAGCGTGTTGGCCCTCTGCTTGTTCTATACCGGTGTACCGATCTGTCAAGTAGCGATTTACAAGAGTGTGACGCGTCAGCATTTTGACTGTCGTGGCACAACGAATGTCTTCGCGACCCTCTTAGCTTTTGCCATGATCCTCAGCTGGATTGTACTGCCCTTAAATATTATGACCCTGCAAAGCCTGCAAAACACAGGGGATAGCCTGTTTGGTGCCTTGACGTTTGCCATTGTGTTGTTGGGCCTGGTCGTTGGATTGACCTTAACAGAGAAAGCCAAAGGCGAATGCGCAACTGCCGCGCATGATATGGCTTGTGGGGGATGTGCGTGGTCTGTGTGTGTGACGGTATTAGGCTTGCCGATTATCGCAACGCTCTTAGGCCATTGGATACCTTCCCATGACATCAGTTTACCTACGTCCAGTGCAGTGCTGTTTGTCATCTGCCTGATTGCCTTGGTGGTGTGTGTGGTGGCTTTAACGCGACACCTGCTGGTGCAGAGTCAAGCGACGAACCCTTCCAAGCTTGCACGCTTCACGCGGCTCTTTCATGTGGTCTTGCTGGTGCTGATGCTTTACATCATCTCGACAAGCTCAACCACGGCGTTTTACTTGACATCGTTGGATGGCAATGGCATTGACTTCCTGTCCCTGTCTGTCATGAGTGGATTGTTGGCAGCGGTGATTGTGATGATCATCTTCAAACACTACGGATTGCGTTTGACCCAATGGAATGCCTATCTCAGCTTGATTGCGGTGTCCTTCCTGGTAGGGCTGGTTGGTATGAAGATGGAGAGCGGGTTTGTCTTCTTAGGCATCCTGTCGGTGCTCGCCTTCTTACTGGTGTTGACCTACACGGCATGGCTGCATACCCTTGGTAAGCATGTGGATTTCCATCATCGCGGCCGCGCAGTGGTCTTGATGTTGATTATCTTCAAGCTGATTCAGCAGGTCTCGGGTTACATCATGCAGATGCCGATTCACACCAGCTTGCAAGCCAGTATGGATCAAGATGCCCATATCAAGGGAATGCTGATGCATATGATGTCAGTGGCGCATGTGAGCCTGGTCTTGATGACGATCGCCGTGATCTTGGCCTTTGTGCTCTTAATGATGAAAGCGTGCTGTGGCAAGTCCTGTGAGAGTGTGTGTCATGATACGAAGACTTCGTGCCACACAGACAAGTCGTGTGACACACAGAAATCGTGCGACACACAAATGGCTTGTCACACAGAAACATCCTGCCATACCGAGAAATCGTGTGAGATGGATAAGCCTTCTTGCGACACGCAAAAGTCTTGTGAGGCAACTGCTGTCAAAACAGAGAAGTCTGTCAAAGCTGAAAAGCCCGCGCAGACAGTCAAGGCTGCAAAGCCCGCAGCTGCTGAAAAGCCTGCTGCTAGCAAGCCTAAGAAAAAGAAATAGAGCGTTTTTCTGGATCTATGTCATTTTGAGTGGGTAATTCTAAAAAATAAAAAACTCTCGCATCATAATTCCTTGTCCCCTCTCCCCTTGCGTTCGATGCCTAGGGAGAGGGGATCAAGCTGCAGAAATCTTTAACTCAAATCCTTGTATTTCAGTGAGTACAGACCTTTCTTCGTCGTCCTGATGCCACGCGCAGCGGGGCCGTCAGGAACCAGGACTCATAAGGCTTTCGCGAAAATCATAGTGGCAGATAAGATTTTTATTAATGAATTTTTTGATTATTTAATTCTGGATCCTGTCGCCTCTCGGCCAACGCCTCGAGTGCCAGGACGACGAAGCTATTTGCATGTTCTATCCAAAACATACCCTCCACCCTAGCCCTCCTCCGCAAGGGAGGAGGGAATAAGAAAGCCTTGCCAATTCAATAGGTTAGAAAGATGTGTGCATGCCGTAGCCCTCAAGGGGAGAGGGGACAAGAAATTATGATGCGAAAGTTTTTTATTTTTTAGGATTACCCACTCAAAATGACATAGAGCCAAAAAACATGACAAGCCAGTTTCATAAGGTGGCCCCGACCTCCATCAACACCTCCCTCAACTGCCCCAAAGCCCCATGAAAGAAATGGCTGACATTGGGAAATCCTATCACCTGATAAGGGCTTTTGACGGTAGAAAGCCATGCATACGTATCTTGGCTGGAGACCACCTCATCGGCTTCAGGGATCAAGATCGTCCATGGCATTTGGGGTTCAGGAAGATCGGCATAGCGCTCAATATTCTCGCCATATTTGAGGGCAGGGGCGATGGACAAGAGCCTGTGGGCGTTGAGCGTATTTGCCATCTTATAGGCGATAAAGCTGCCAAACGAGAATCCACTGAGCCATAGGGGTCTTTGAGGATATAAATCTTGAGCCCATCGCGTGACGCACTGTAAATCTTGACACTCACCTTGATAGTGGCCATACACCCCCTCGCTTAAGCCTACTCCGCGAAAATTAAATCTCACTGTGATGCAACCCAGCTGCAGAAAGGCTTTGCAGGTGGTCGTCACCACTTTATTGTGCATAGAGCCTTGCAGGAGAGGATTGGGGTGGCACATGATAAAAAGAGGCGTCGACTCAGCCTCGTTCTCAGGATGCGCAACGATAACCTCGAGTTTTCCAGAGGGGCCAGGAATTAAAAGAGAGGGCTGGGTTAGCATGATGGCGTGCCCTCTTGATAACCTTGTTTCTTGAGTAATGCTTTCATCGCCTCCAATGAGATCTGCGATCGGCCGTGTTTCACGGGGGATTCTGTCAAAGACTTGGGGCCATACGCTAAGCCATACAGGCATTCAATGGGCCCTTGGTCTGTGATCTCAATTTGGCGATCCACCACAGGATCTACAAACCCAGCAGCGATCAGTGCATCGCCCAGTTGATGGAGATCTTGGGTGTCGCCCTGAAGGGCAAATAAGAAAATTCCGTTCGCTGCGAGCCAAGGCGCGAGCGTTGAGAGCGTGCGCTCGCTGTTATCAGGGGTGAGTGTATGATGCAGGAGGATCATGTCTTGGGTATGAGTTTTTAGGCCTTGTGGGGTATAAGACAGGGTGAGGTCTGGAAAAGTTTTCAAGAGCCCGTGCGTGAGCGTCTCAAGCGAGCTTCCTAACACGAGCGCAGTTCTGGGCTGGATCTTCAGATCCTGCAGGCGTGCGATGAGTTCGTGTGAGGTGATTTCAAGAAGAGAGTGATGTGGCATGTGGATTCGAGTCTTAAGTGAGAAGGCTTGAATTCTAGCATAAACCACCCGAAAAGAGTTGATTTAGACAGTGACAACAAGTTCTCCTGGCAGTTCTCCTCTCAATATACGTCGAATTTGAAGATTAAAAAATGGGGATACATAATTTTCTGAGTCAGAGAGGGGATTTTCGTGATCAGAAGCTTCATCTGCATTGATATCAAAGCGTCTACGTTTTGGGGCGGGCGGAGTGATAAAAGGGAGAATGTGAGAGATATCCTGAAGTACTGTATGGCCTCCATTTGCTGAGATCAATGCATCTGTGACCTGATCGCTTGCTATAGCATCTAGTAGGGCCATCCTTTGTCTCCCCGCTTCTGTTTTCTTGGCGCAAAGAAATGAGTTTCTCCATGTTTCTAGAGGATCTCCCCAATAATGAGTCATTCGAAAAGCGCGCATCGCGTATTCCCAAGAGCCAGGGCATCGAATCTCTTCTGCTGCGAGAATACCGAGCATGTGGGCGGCGGCTCGTTTCTGTTGAGGGGTATTAATGTGTGTTGTGCTCAGCTCCAGAAGGTCTTGTATGACCCTTGGGTCCAAGCGTAAAGGATTATCTTCGCGAAGGTCATGGATAATCTGTATATACTTTTTGTGTTCTCCAATCGTGTTGGGATGATCTTTGCGATTGGTATGAATATAGGGTGCCTGGTCTTGTCCTATTGTCACGGTGATCCAGCCATAGTCCTTTATTTTGATTTTTGCCATCAACGTCCCTTTTTTGCCAAGCAAGAGTTTTGCTGAGCCTTCCCGTATGGCAGCGTCTAGCAAGTGGCAATCTCTGAGGTTGGCTCTTTGGTATTTGTGAGCATTTCGACATGCATGATAATCTCGCATGACTTCTGTTAAATAGGGAAGATAGGTTTTAAATTCTGTAGCAGGAAGACCAAGAGGATTTTCTCGAGCGTTTTCACGGATGAGGTTTTCATACTCTTTGGATTCTGGTGCATGTGCGCGAGGTGGCGTAGAGGGGGGGGTTAGCATCCTTGCTTTCCTTTTGATTATCCAATGATTAATTTGTTATAAATATAAAAATACAAGACGCATATTACATCTATAATATAACAAGGTAAATAGATTTTATAATAAATTAATTAAAAATTTTTAAAACAATTATTTTGTTTATATAGTTGGTTCTATATGACAAATTATTAAATCAGTATTTCAAAGTGGGGAATGGCTATTTTTTCAGGTTTTTTAAGAGAGATCGCCGAGAGATAGTCGAGAGATAATGTTTTGTAAAATTAAAAATGTTTCAAGGAAATTCCATAAATATCAAATCACTATGATGTTACAGAAGATCCTGGTAACGGGGGTTACATTTTTTGGTTTTACTTTTTATCTGCATTTGCTTTACACTAGCGCTTGTAGAAGTCTCATAATTTAAGATAATTTAGATGAAAGGATGGATGGCCTATGAAATTTTTCCCGAAGACCGTCAAGCGGGCGAAGCGGGCGATTGGCCTTGAAGAGATCAAGGGCAATACTTCGTTTGTCAAATATCTGGTGAAGTCCTTAGTTCACATGGGCAAGCTGAGCCCGAAGGTTGAGGGTGAAGTGCCCAAGACCTTCGAAGAGTTGGGTTACACGCCCGAGCGTTTGGCCCATATGTGCCAGGTGTTTCATAAGTTTGTGGTGTTTTATCTCGCAGCAATGGGGCTCTCGGTTTTATATTTAATTGATTGCCTGGTGCATCGATATTTTGAAACAGCGATTTTGGTCGTCTGTTTCTTTCTATTTTGCGCTTCGCAGGCGTTTCGAAATCATTTTCAAAAATTTCAGATTCAGCAAGGACGCTTGGGCTGTACGTTTCAGGAGTGGCGCAAAGCCCTGTTCTCAGGAAGGAGAAAATAAATGAGTAGTCTGTACACGTTCACGATGCCAGCAGCCTGCCCTGGAAATGTGCCAAGCCCGGGCCATGATCAAGCGGTGTGTGTGTTAAACCAGATTTTTGGAAATGTGGTGAGCCGCATTGCAGACCCCACGATTGTCTCGCAAGGTGCGCCTGAAACGCTATTCACCTCGATGCTTTCGCATTTCAACTCTTTACTGCTGGGCGCTGGATTATTGATTTTTGCTATCACCCTCTTTGTTGGGACGATGCAATCTGCCCATGAAGGTAAATTTTTAGGAAAGAACTGGCACAGCCTCTGGACGCCCCTGCGGCTGATCTTGGGGCTTTTGTTTATTGTGCCCCTAAAATCAGGTCTATGCTTTGGGCAAAAGCTGATGCTCTATGCCATTTTGCTTGGGATCAACCTCGGGACAAACCTTTGGCAGTTTGTCGTGAACCAGGTGTTCTTTAACCATGTTGCCCCGCCCATCCCCTCTTACATCAGTACTGCAGCCATGCAAACAGTGAATCAAGCGTTTGTGATGCAGTCGGTGGTCAGTATTATCCAGGCCAATGCGCAACCGTCAGCAGACGGCTCTTCTGTCACTGTCACTGTGCCCTCTACTACGTATAATATTTCAGAGTTGGCAAGCAGTCCCACTACCAGTGTCTATGAAAGCGGAAGTGCGCCTGCTACCCCTAACACGCAAGTCTTTCCGCCAGAATTGACGCAAGCGATTCAAGATCGATTCAACGATATTTGTAACCATCTAGACCCTAACGAAGTATCCATATGTTCACAAGAAGCCAGCAGCTGGTTGAACAGCAATGGCCAATCAGGTCAAGCAGGTGCTGCAGGGGGCGCTACAGGGATCAACTTTTATTTAGGAGATACGGCCCCGGCCGCTTTCGCCGCAGTCAGTTCTTCTTTTGCAGGATACACACAGCCGGGTGATGGCAATGTGATTGTTAATAACGTGTCATACACCTATGATTTCCCCTCTTCCGCATCAACCTCGACCAGCTCTGGAGGGTCTTCGATCCCTTGGGAGCCTTTGAATCCCTGCAGCACATCGGGCGGTGAGCTTTCCCCCGCGCAAGCTGGGGTGTGTATGCAATCTGAAGTTGCAAATTTTGTGACAAGCAATGTTATGGGTGCAACGTCCACAAGCTGCTCTACCACTTCAACGGCAAGCAATGATTCGAGTTGTGATTTAAGCTTTATCGTAGGGACTCTAAATGCAGGGGCTGCTGCGTATGCAGCGCAAGCGCCCACGAGTGCCTCAGGTACAGTTATTAATGGTGCAACCAATGGTGATCCTTATGGCAACTGGACTGCGATGTGTGTGCCAAACCCCTCTCCCCCACCAGGCGTGACGCCTCTGGACCCCTCAACCCCAGCTACAACCCCCACGAATGGAGGATGCGGCGCTTCTGGAGCGTGGGTTCTCCAGTACCAGCCTGCCAATGTGAACTCTGCCACAGGGGATGTTGACTTCACCATTCCGAATGTAGGGGCGGGTGATAAGCCGATTACAGTGGATATCAATAACAGCTGGTGGATTGCAGGTGAGTCTTATATGATTCTGGATCAGCAGTTGGCTGCGAATCTCTCTTCTTATTCCAGCTATTTTGCTAACTTAAACCAATATATTCCCGCGCTTCAATCGCTTTCCAGCACCATGACATTCTCCACGGTGCTTGGTGTTTCAGAGTCCCCCAATTTAGGGCCCATTGGTGGCACACCGCCGATGGGGTCAGGTGTTGAAGGAGGGTCTTGTCAGCCGTACAACTATGGAACCCCTGTTTTTCAAGGGTGTACCTCTACTCTATCTCAGACTGCGTCGTGTGACCTAGACCCCAATGCAACCACCCCGCCAGCGAGTGGCACGGTGTTTGACAATGGCGTGTCTCTCAACTCACTATCGTCCCAAACGGTTGTGAACGCATCTTCTCTGGGGTTCCCAGCCAACCCCTCAGCGCCTTTGTTTTATTCGTGTGATGTAGGCCAGGTGTTTGCCTCTGTGCCCCTCTACACAACACTCACCGTGCACCCGACTGCCATGTCGTTTTCGCCCAGCAGTACACAGTGGACAGCGTTTCTCAAGACCTTGCCCGTGATAACCCCCCCAGGCACCAACTGCACCGGGGTTTCCAGCGCCGATGAGACAGCATCTCTATACTGCCGCATGAGCAATCTGCCTTCGAGTGATCAAATGCCGTTTTATGTGATCTATCAAGTGTTAAGCTCAGGCGGAAGTCCAGGGTCGCCGTATTTCACACCTGCGCAGTCGACCTCAGGTTCAAGTACATACCCCTATGCGCTACCTCAAATCCAGGCTCAAATGACCAATATGCTGAACATCATGCTCTATAACGATGCGAGCATTGCAAGTCAAAATAACAGTGGCACCTTGCCCATCCAACAGGTTATGAATGATATCTTTAATAATTTATTGGGCTTTAAAAATATGCCTTATTATACCGCAGGTGTTGTGGGGAATGCGCCTGCCATCTCCAACAATATCCAGTCCATCATGCAAGAGGTTTATAATCTAGGTGAGCCTCCTGCTGGAGTGGGCATGGTGGCTGGCCAATTCAGCCAAATCCAAGCTGCGCAGTCAGCAGGGATTGACATGATTACGACAGTGCTCACCAGTATTGAATCCGTGTATGGCAATATGAACCAGGAGATGGTGAGTGTTGAAAATGGGATTTATTCTCAATCGGAGTATAATATGAGCTGGGGGATTGGTCTTGCAAGTGCTGGAATGGCTGCCGCAATAGGTGCCTTTGGGTTGTCTTGGGCCCCTGGAAACTGGACAGCAGGGCTCTCTGCGTTGTCTAACGGTATTATGGGATCAGCCAGTATTGCTATGCAAGGGATGCAATTGCAGATGCAATGGAACATGATCCAGGTGATGATCAGTATTGGCCAGTCTTTGATGTGGCTCCCCATTGCCTTCTTGGTCTTCTCTTCTCTCTTTGCAGCGGGGATGAGCTTTGCCTTGATGGTGCCTTTGATGCCGTATATTCTCTTCTGGGCAGGGTCGATCGCTTGGTTGCTGGCCGTGTTAGAGGCCATGGTGGCTACGCCTTTGGTGATGCTAGGCTTCGCCCACCCCGGCGGACATGAGATGATGGGCCATACGGTTCCGGCGGTGAAGATGCTGTTGGGTGTGATCTTCAGGCCTGTGTTGATGATCTTTGGGATGCTGGCGGGGATTATGTTGACTTATATTGTCATCCAGTACTCTGCCATTGGCTTCCATGTGATTGCCTCCAGCATTATCAATGCGGTGAGTGATCAGACCACACAGGGGATTTTGGCCTGTATTATGTTAGTTGTCTACTGTGGATTTATGGTGATGGCCTTCAGCAAATGCTTCTCAGCGATCTATACCATCCCTGAGAAAGTCATGCAGTGGATTGATGCCCGAAGCGCAGGCGACAGAGCCGGTGCGGAAGATCTGCAACAAATGACGCAGAAAGTGGATTCGACCAGCCAGCAAGTCACACAAGCCGGCCAAAGCGCTACCAGTGCTGGGTTGGATACACAAAAACAAGCGGCAGGTTCAGCAGGAAGTACCGGTGGCCAAGAGTCTGGAGTAGGTGGGTCTGCAGGTAATGCGGTGGGTGCGGTTGCCGGTGGTGCTCAGACGAACAAAATGATCACGAGCAACAAACCGAAAGATGCAAACGCGGAGAATAAGATCAAGAATGCTCCCGAATCTTCATAGTCATAGTCATAGTCAAGCATAAGAGGGCTTATTTGTGAAAAAAAATCTCCGTCGACACCTATCCATCAGCACCCTATCTATCGCTGTTATCGCTTTGATGCATGTGGGTGTAGCATCTGCCAATCCTTATTGGGATGCAACCAGTGCCACCGCTGGGCCCACGGGTTCTCGGCCCATTGAGGGGGTGCCTGTTACAGCATCTGCGAGCGATAATAATCAAGTCGTCACCCCATCAGGCGCTGATGGCGCGCCTGCGCTGCCAGATAATCAAACGCCTGATGCCCTGCAAGCTTATGCTGAGAGCCAAGCAGGGCAAGGCTCTCAGGGGTTTCAAAAAACCTATATTGCTTCGCTTCCAGCCCCTGTTGCCTCTACGGATGTGGCGACAGATTTAGAGGGTTTAAGTGATTTAGTTCAAAAAAGCTGGACGAATTATTTTACCCTGAAGCAAGACCATTTATTTAATCCCGATGGTTTGAATTTGCTGTGGACGGGCATGGACTATCAAGATCTCAATACATTGCCCAATGTCATGCCTGCAAGCCTTTCTTCTCCTATTTTCCCTGTCGTGACGGTGAATGTGGCCCCCGGCGTGTATAACCCGAGTGGGAATCAGGTAGTGGCTGTGTTAAGTGCCATTCGGCATCAAGTGGGTTCACTGTATGCAACCCCAATGCCAGCGCCTGGTGCAGTAGGGGCGCCGCAGCAAAGCCAGATGCAGGTTTTACAAAATGCAGTGTTAGCACCTTTTCAAAATCCAGCGGATTCATCGACCAATCCAGGTTGGCTTGCGCAGATCAACACCGCCTCCACACCCCAGTTGCTGCGGGCTACTGCCCTTGAGTTGGCGGTCAACAACGCCATCAATTTCCAGCAATTGCGTACCGAGCAGCTCAGCGTGGCTGCGGAAGGGCAGGTATTGGCAGAGCAGTTAAAGATTGAGACGCAACTGCATACGCTCTCAGAGACAATAGGCTCAAGCAGCAATATCACTGCAGAGCTTTTAGAGCAAGGTTTGCAACAAAGGGAGAGTGAGCATCATGCTAACTGATTCTGAGCATCCTCAGCATTTTCAAAATTCTCATTATGAACCCTTACCCAAGTTCACGGAGATTGCCAAAGAGTTGGAGCTGGATGTCAACCTGCAGGTGCAGTTTATCAAGCTTCAAGAGATTTTTATTCAATTTTGGAATTCTCCTGAAGCCAGGCCTCAGCGTGCTCAAGCTTTCAGAGCTTTAATTCATGAGATTCAAGACGCTCGATTTGACCCCTTAGGGGATCTGCTCACGATTGCTGAAACCTACTGGCGTTTGCCAGAAGGCGTTCGCAATAAAATCCAAAAATGCCTGGATCAAATGGGTTTTTTCCCAGATTACTCGACGTGCCTGCAAGACAGATTGGTCATCCATTTTATTGAAGCCATTGAGGGCAAAGGCATTGCACTGGAAAATGCATTGCCCTATTGGGGCCATTCGCAAGACAAAGCCCCTGCAAGGCCTTTTGTGATGTCTTTCAGCCCTACACAGGATGCAGTAGAATACCAGGAGGCTGTCCAATACCCAGAAGAGCTCCTCGATCTTGAGAAAGAGCATCCAGGGATGTTAAAAGAATTAGAAGCATTAGCCAAAACCCTCTCCATTCCTGAACCTGTCATGCGACCGGTGGAAGTGAATGGGGAGTGGTATATTTAAGAGGGAGAATTTAAAATGCTAAGCGAGCCAACATTTAAACCAGTAGTCGGTTTAGTTGCGCAGCCTCAAAATGATAGCGCTCAGACTCAGCAGATTGTTTTGAATGATGTATCCAATCGACGAATTCAAGCATCAGGCTTTACGGGTGAGGCGTTGATTGGACAGGGTTTCCTCGCTCCTGCATGCCAACAAGCGATTCGAGCTTTGGATACAAAATTTCTGAAAGATTTGCAGTCTTTTTTAGGGCAGCAGAAGCAGAAGTATGGAGATTATGTTCCTAGTAATAAAACTAGAGAGTTTCTTTACTTGCCTTGGTTGCTTCTCTCTGAGGATGAGTTGCCCACCACAAAGACTTTAACTGGTGCTATAGATGCTGCGGTGCAGTTTGATGAGTCTGTGACGAAGATTGTTAAGAGTACTGGAAGACGTCCGTCAGTTTTCCCTGAATCCTTGCGTACTGAGCTTTCTAAGCTATATGGTAAGCAGGCCATTAAAGAGTACCTGCAGGATGATGGCTCTTATCTTTACAGTACAGGCATTGAGATTGCGGTTAAGTTGCATGAACGTCTTAAACAGAGAGACGAAGTTTTGCGGATGCTACAAGCTGCGCAGCAATATAATCAAGAGCACCCTCCTGCACAGGAAGGGCTGATCCGTACTTTACTGTTTTTGGAGACAGGTGTAAAGACAGCTCGGAGTGAATTGGAAACAGCCGAAAAGACGGACTTAAAAATTCAAGGGACTATAGCTGTCAAGCTTGCAGAGAAAGAAACTTCACAGGCAATGGTTACTAAACTACAGGGAAAATCTCAGAATGTAGAAACTGTTATTCTGAGTACTAATTCATCTATAACAGAGTTGAAAGAAAAGGTTGCCGAGCAAGAGCAAAAAAATCAGGCTTTAGGGACTGAGATTAATACGCAGACGTCTGCTTGTAGTACAGCGACTGTCCAGGTGGAGAACGCCAGAAAGGAGCTTGAGCGGTTAAAGACAGTTGAAGCTGATTTAGAAAAAAAAGGAAAGGCAGTTGAGAGTAAAATTTTTAGTGCTCAGAGCACGAGAAAGTATTTCAAAGAACAGAAAGAGGCAATGGACGCTCAGCGCTCCCCTGAGCTAGAGCGGGTAGAAGATCAAATCAGGGCTATAGATGAAGCGCTGAGCCAAGCAAAGTCCGTGCAGAAAAAAAACTTAATAGAGCAGCGAGAAGCTGCACTAGCTCTGTGGAGTGTTCTCAAACAGCAGAAGGCAGATTTACCAGTGCCGCCACAGCAGCAAGCTGCTGAGATTGCTCTGGCTGAAGATCGGCATAAAGCAGCAGAGAATGCTTTTGCTGAACTTCGGCAACGAGAGGCAGAAGCTATAGTTGCACTATCTAAGCTTATTGTGCAGAAGCAAGATGTAACTGAGAAGCAGTTAGAGTGTAAAGCTAAGCAGGTGGTGCAAACGACCCAGTTGACTCAGCTCCAATCTGTAGAGGCACAAAGCAAGAATGCTTTGAGTGATTTGCAGAATCGGAAGTCCATTTCTGAGTCGACTCTGCATGACTTGCAAAAAGAGGAGCGTACTACTAACACACAATTAGGAAACTTGCAGAGCCAAGCAGTGTCAGTGAGGCTAGCCTTGATAGCGACTCAGGTTGGACAGGAGAGTGCAGAAAGGGCTTTACAGGAACTCCGAGCAAGCGCGCTTCAAGCGCGCGATCAAGTTACTACTGCCGTTCAGAAAGTCGATCAAGCCGCTGCGTCTCTAAGTGCTGCAGTGCAAGGGGTAGCCGGTGCACCTGAAGCTAAAGGTGATGCTTTGGTTGCTATGCTTACAAAGGCTGCGGAGATTCGTGCAGCCGCAGGTGCTCAAACCTATTCTGAGTTGCGCGAGGTATATAAAAGCAATCCTCAACCTGGTCAGGCAGATGTTAAGCTCTTAGCTTATTTGATGCGGGTTGAAGCAGCGCTTGGGGGAATGAGTGGCACTGATATAGAAAGGGTTAAGGCTTATCGAGCAGCTGTTGAGCAAGCAGTTGTGGCCGTAGCCGGCGCGCCCAAAGTTCCAGACGCAGCCAAGGCAGCGCTTACTACAGTAGAAGCAGAGTATCGAAAATTAGTAGGATTAAGTCGTGATGCGGTCAAACCTTCTGATGAAAGCCAGAAGGCCGTAGCTGAGACGGCTGCCAAAGTCAAGACGCGATTAGATGTAGCTAAGACTTTTTGTGCTAGTGCAAAGAAGGCGCTTGATGCAGCAGTAAGCCTAGATCTACTTGATTTCAAACAAAGATCTGCGGCTGACATGACGGAGGCGTCCGATCTTCGTCAGAAGGTGCAGGCGCTCGCACAGGCAGAGGCAGATGTTAAATATCTTGAGACGCAACTTCAGGCGAGAGAACAAAGCGAGAAGCGCGGCGCTACAATAAAGAGGATGATTCCAGGTGATGGGTTCGAAAAATTTTTAGGAAAGTATGGCTTGTCTCTTGAGGACTCCAAGCATTCAGGTGTAATAGATAAAATTTTGAAAGCCATGGAAGACAATAACAGCCGTGAGCGCGCACAAAAAATAGCGATGCAGGAGCATCATATGTGTGTGGATAGGATTGTGACTGCCAGTGGATCGTCAGAGTTTCGCTTTCAGTTTTCCTTGGCAACATCTCTTGCACCCTGGTGGACATTGGGTATCGGAAACCAAGGGAGAATTCTAGATACTTCGTATAAGGTATATCAGGGTGTGCTTGATCGGTTGAATGACGGTAGAGGGGAAAATGAAAAATATCAGCTTAAGAAAGCATCGAGTAAGAATGAGTGGAATCCTTTGCGAGGTAGTTCTCGTACCTATGTTTTAAGTAAGGGTGATGGTACTACTATTTTTAAGCCGTTGGAGGAAGCTGAGTTTGCGAAGGTTTGCATGGAGTTTTCTGAGGCGCTCACAACAGGGGGCGGCGGTTGGAAACATGACGGAGGTACTGCGATGGACGTGCAAAGAGCGCTTCAAGAGCATCAGCAACCGCCTCAATCTCCGCAGCCAGTGCCATCTGCCCCACCATCCCCAGTTTAACCCAATCAACATAACAGGAGACCCCCATGACCCACAAAGATGCGCTACAACAGGTTGTTTTGAGAAATAGCTTTTATAAAGATAACTTCAGGCGGATGGTCTTTGTGCTGCTGTTTTCGGTTGTTCTGAACATCATGCTGACGATGTCGTTTTTGTTTGTCTCGATGCATCGGCCCAAGCCTTACTTTTTTGCAAGTACGCCCTCAGGATCCTTGGTGCGCCTGGCGCCGCTCACATCTCCTGTGATGAACGATGCCCAGGTGACGTCTTGGTTGGCGCAGGTGGTGCCCGCAGTGTATGCCCTGGATTTTGTGAATTATCGTCGAGAGCTGGAATCGGTGCAGAAGTATTTTACGCCGTTTGGTTGGAATAACTTTTTGCAGGCATTCAATGGCCAGCTGAAAAATATTGTGGATAACCAATATGTCACATCCGCTGTGGTGACTGCACCCCCTGTGATTATTGCCACGGCGGTGATTCGTGGGGATTATACTTGGAAGCTACAAGTGCCTGTGATGGTGACTTACACCCATGGGTCGACGCAAACCACGCAAAACTTTATTTGGACGGTGATTTTGCAGCGGATGAACAACAATGTGAGTGAGCAGTTGCTAGGGATTACGCAGATTATTGAGACGCCGGAAAATTAAAAACCAAGGAGTTTGCGATGGATGTAATCCATGTATTAACAGAGTTGGCCAAGCGCCACAAGGCGCGCAAGTTTATTTATCAGGGTACTGAGGTACCGAAAGAGAAATTGTTTGCCCCCGATGGCTGCTTGTCGATTTTGACCCGCAAAGCCAATATGCTGAGCGATTTTTTATTTGGTGAAAAGATGGCGGTCTCTTTTGTTTCTGACCCTCAATCGATGACGGGTGAGCGGGTAGAGATTACCAAACAGCAGAAGCCGTTTGTGTTTGTGATGATGCTCTATGACACCATGGAAGAGCTGGTGGCCAATGCCGGTACGGGCGATGTGGTGTTGACTTAGAGATTTTGAAAATCAAGAGGACAGTATGATGAAAAAATTAGGGATGAAGCCATTATGGCTGGTAATGTGCGGGTTGAGCTTGGGGGCTCTGTGCTCGAGTGCGTGGGCAGATGATTGTGATATATATCTCGCACTACAAGGTCCTGCAGGTGGAGGTTCTATAGAAACCGGACCATGGAGTACTACCACTTGGGATGCTGATAATAATGGTGTTTTACAGGAAGTTGCTAACCCCAGTAATGGACCTAGCATTTACTACTCACCAGATCCTGTCTACGTGGGGACTCTGCAGGACGGCAATAATGAAATTTTTGTTTTATTCCCGCCCGGATCGGATCCATCTTCCATTTTTCTTGGGGATGTAGCGTGCAACCCTAAGACCCGCTTGGCTTATATAGGGACGTTGACCGGGTGTTCTGTCAATAATCCCGGTACTAATAATCCCACCTGGACCGGCGGCAGTAACTGCACAGCCTCAATTCAGTCAGCTGGTTCAGCGCAGCCTTCTTATAGTCAAAATGGGGTGATATTTAATTTTCGCGATCGCAGTGCGCATACGATGTTGGTATACGCGCCTCAAAGCTCCGCGGATTTTGCGATGTCACCGGATAGTGGGAGCACGACCAATGACGCAGACAAGTTGGAGCTCAAATTCCCCATAGATATTTTGCAAAGCTCTACCAATACTAATGCTGTAGAAGTCGCTGAGGTGAATGGCGCACGTTTTTATATTTCAAATACAGCAGATCAAGGGACATTTGATACCGATATTGGATTGACGCTTCCCAGCAGTGCCTCTACTGCAGGTTCAGGCAGTAGTTATAACATGGGGAATGCCATGGGGTTGGTGCAGATTGAAGGGGGCTCATTTCAGAGCGTGGCAAGTGGTACTTCTGTTTGTGATTTTGATCACGGTGATGCGATTTACAGTGATCTGCAAGGGTGCTTCAATCCGCCCCTGGATTATGTATGGGAGGTGGCGCCTGCGAATGTGGTAGGCAGTTGCCCAACAGCGGGGTATGGCGGCTATACAGGGGCGTTTTGTTGGTTTAACGATGGGGGCGGCAGCGCAGGCTTTCAGCTCGATATTCAAGACCCCCCAGGGCGTATCGTAGGGTCATAAATAATTGGGCTCTATGGCTCAATCATGAAGTGCACCCTTCGTGAGCTTCACGATAAGAGCTCGAGGCAGCTTTGTAAGCTTTTCAATGGTCTCAAGCTCAAAACCCTCTAAAATCATATCCCGTGCAATCATTTCAGATTTTTTTCTCTCACCTTTTTCAATCCCTCTTTGTTCGCCCTCTACCAGCCCTTCCGCACGACCTTCTGCACGGCCTTCTGCACGGCCTTCAGCCAATCCTTCTCGAAACTTTCCGGTGATCAATGTTTTTTCTGTGCTCACGGAATCCCAATAGGATTCATAGGCCTGCAACTCACCTGGATTATACGCGGATTCTTCAATCAGCCCCACAGCTTCCTTGATTTCAGGTACTGCAAGCAGTTCTTCAGACACCGCCTGGGTGTCTCGATCAATCTCGCGCATGAAACGAAGCCAGAGTACTCGCAGTTTCTTTTCTTCTAGGGAATGAATAGGGAATTTTTTGAGTTCTACGAACACCAGCTGTAAATGCTCAATGGTTTCCTGCCCAAGATGATCGGGTCTTTCAATATTAACCAACTTAAAGTGATGGTACCATTGAGAGGTTGTATTAAAAGTCTCTGCAACAATCCCTAAACCATAAACTGGCTCTAACAGATGATAATCTTCACCGGTATCTAATTGCTTGACCAGCGCCTGACCGGTTTCAAAAAGCAAGCGCTGCTTAAAGCTATCCGTCCACTGGATTTGCATTTCAACAATAAACACACGGCCTCGCTTATCCTTACATCGGACATCCGCAATCGTGCGCTTTAAAGCGGGAATTTTAGGAACCTGCTCTGCAGGCAAGTGAGTCAGCTCTACGATCTCATGGCCAGGCGGCAACGGCAACACAGCGTTTAAAAAGCTTTTGAGCAAATGCGGGTGCTCACCAAAAACTTTTTTGAAGACCACATCGGCTTTAGGATCTAGATAACGGGACATCGAGGCACCTGCTGGAACATCATAAGATAGAGCAATCATAACTGATGTGTTGAAAAAATACAAGCTAGGCTTGGACGTTAATCAGGGTCATCTCATGAAAACGGCTCAAACGTAATAACCCAGGGAGGTCATTACTACGTGCCGCTCACTATCGTACACCAGAGTGAATGATTGGAATGGGTTTGAAAAGGGTATGCAATTTTTGTGCCCTTCATTCTTATCGGCAGTCACCTCTCCCCTTGAGCTACGGCATGCACACATCTTTCTAACCTATTGAATTGGGAAGGCTTTCTTATTCCCTCCTCCCTTGCGGAGGAGGGCTAGGGTGGAGGGTTCATGTTGGCAATGCCTGTATTCAGTTGC
>JAHFRR010000013.1 GCA_023266165.1 Thiotrichales bacterium | reverse complement strand
CGCCGAACCTGCCGTCTAGGATCTGACAAATTTAGAGCCCGTCAAGGCACCCCTTCGGGTTCGTTTCACTCAGCCTTGACTGACCCCTAAATTTGTCTCATATCTATCTGGACTTCTACAATGTTCACAATCGGCTCTTTCAGGGCTGCCCCATTAAAATGCATCATCCATGAGAACTCTCTTCAACTCGTCGCCCTGGCTCCCCCTACACCCAAACCCGATAACTTTCTGTAACATTTTTGCAGTTGATTTTTCAGAAAAATCCATTTATACTAAGAAGTATAAAGCAATGGATGGGCACCGAGAGGTGGGGAGGTGGATCATGGCCTACGATTATAAACAAGAGGACCCTCAGCCTCAAGAAAATCTTCAAAAAGCCCAGGGAGATTCTCTTGAAGCCATACAAGACCGGATACAACGCCTTCTCGAGGAAAAAAAAGATAGTGATGCAGGTGCAACGTTAGCGTATCTGCAAGGCCTTGTGTACCATACAAAAACACACCTAGCAGCAACCTCTGTTGAGTCTCTACCCCTTCAACAGCTCCGCTACCACGTCGAAAGCTATGAGACTGTTGCTGATATTAACCCCGCTGTTGCAGATCTCGAGACATTATTCACACGCATGGATTGGAAACTCCCAGAGGATCGCCCGAATGAACAGCTTTTACAGGAAGAAGAGCTTTCTACGCAGCTACGACGGAAACTGACAATATCTCTAGGTAATGTTATTGTGGATATGGCTGGAGATCAAAATGCCGACTCAGCTCTATTTGAAAAGTTATCTTGTATACGAACGACTTTGATTCCTCAAGATGGTCCACCAGTGCCTGTTTCAGATATGGTCGCAGCTCTTCGCGATTTTGTATCAAAAAACCAAAATTCCGAGGAGTCCCTTAGGTCTGTCTTTAAGGTATTTCCAGACGTGAGGAAAAACAACTCGGCTGCACTACCTCCATCACCCGAATCATACACCTCTATGCCAAACAGCCCTCGTGATTCTGATGAAGACTCTGATTTAGATAGCATAGTATCAACTGAAGAAGAAAGCGTGCCTGGGAATATTTCTCCAATACTTCAACTTAATACGGCAGATTCAAACCAAGGTGTGTCTGAAACGAAAGCAACAGTCACCGGCAATCATGAAAGTGCCACCACTACTGCCAGTCCAAACACTGTGCGCAAGCTTCCGAGCAACATTGATGAGTTTCTCGACTTTGCAAGTAAACTTTTTGAATATTTGGATCACATACATGCCCAGGGGAAAGTAGCACGGTCTGTTGACAAGGTAACTTTCCAATACGATAGAGATCACCCCTCATTTTCATTGCGCGTGAGCTCAGAAGCAATGTCTACATCAGAACCTAGAAACTTCGAACAACAAAAAAAAGAAAATATATCGTCTGCCGTATCCATGCTTTTAGGCTTACTTGGATCTAATTTAAACCCAAAAAAAACCGTGAAAAATTTTAAAGATAGAAATCACGCTGTTCAGACGTTAGTTGCTCTACAAAAGACTGCATACAGACAAAAAACCTGGAGCAGCGTTGCCGCTCCAGTAAAAAAGCTTCTTCAACTAACATGCGTAAATGAGATGAAGCTTACGCCACAGCGCTTAAGCGAAAGCTTTATAAGCTTACGTGAAGATCTCCATGGCAATATCGCCGTCAACAACCCCGAACAAGATCCATTGACACAGCCTTTTAAATTTGCTCAGCTTGAGGAACAGTACCTGCTCCCCTTGGCGCTTGACAGAAAAAAACGGTTACCAGACACTACTGCCAACCCAACCTTCCCCCTACTTCTGGGCACAGGTGGCGCAGCACAGGCTTCTCTGGTAAAAACCGATATCGGCTATGTCGTTCAGAAGCATTTCCATAGCAGCCCCGCGAAGAATGTCAAAGCTCAGGCGCAGAAGGACTTAGATAATCATAAACGGTTAGGGCGCCTTAGGATTCAATCCGGGTTCTTGATAGGTGGATCCAAGGCTGAAGTAAGAGTAGAAGAAATTCAGAACTGCCCTTATTTCGAAACAAAGTATATTAAAAACACCCCTCCTCGCAACACTGACGAGGCGATTGACTTTGCAGTTCAAGTTTTCAAACTGCTGGAAGCAATACATGACAATGGGTATGTGCTTGGGGATATCAATGCGACTACCTTCCTTCGAGATCCTGAGGGCAAAGCTTGGCTCGTGGATGCAGGAGAGATGACAAAAATTGGTACGCTTCGAACTGAGATTGCTGCCACACACTCCTACCAACCAATGTTACGACAGGAGGAATCAGCTGCAACCCCACAGCAGGATGTGTATGCTGCAGCTCTGCTGATTGCGGATATGTTTTCTGGAGGAGCAGTAATCGCTAATAGGCAGCAAGCTACTTCAGACTGGGTCATAATGGGCAAACCGCCCAACCTGACGCTCATTGATCAACAGGCCTTGCCAATAATTGAAATCCTTGAAAAAGCATGCGGCTCTCAGTATGCTCCATCAAAAGAAGTGACTGCAACAACCCTCAAAGCTGCTTTTGAAGATCTCCAGAAAGACGCTGCACAAGTAAGCGCTCTGGGTAATTGTCTCAACCCAGCTCTCGCAAACTTGAAAGCAGACAACTATCCAACAACAGAAATGTCGGCAGCTGTTGCAGCACAAGCAACGGGCCAACCTACTGAGCCACAGAACCAAATCCCATCCCCACCCACCGCAGCCAGAAACTCAGCGATTGTCTTGCTCGGCATGGGAGTATGTTGTGGCGCGGGTGCGGGTTTGATCCAATCAGGTGTTATTATGGCAGGGATCGCAGGCCTTGCCATTGCGGGGATCCCCTTAGCAATCGCGTTAGGTGTGTTGAGTCTAACCCTGATCATTGCTGGGGTTGTCGCCGCCTGCATTGGTCACCACCAAAACAAAACTCCCGAGTCTTTAAAAAATGCAACTCCAGTGTTGGCTACGCAAAAAAGGAGACTCAGTTCTCCAGATCAAACAGCAGTTGCTACAGCTTAACCCCTGAGCCTCAACCACCCCATCCCCAGACAAAACCTCCAAAATCTCCAAAAGATGTGCTACACTGGGCTGTATGGAATAGAGGTAGGCAAAGATCATGGCAAAAGCGATACAAACCGGGGGCGGTAATTTTTCAGAGCTTGTTCTGGGCGATTACCTCTTTGTAGACAAAAGTTTATTTATTAAAGCGGTATTGAGTGATTCCAGCAAAGCCATTGTGATCACACGCCCTCGCCGTTGGGGGAAATCTTTAAACCTTTCGATGCTTCATCATTTTTTCGCGCCCTCGGTGGATGGGATCAAAACCAAAGGGCTGTTTGATACACTTAAAATCTCAAAAATCCCAGGGGATTATATTACTAGGCATCAAGGCCAATATCCGGTGGTCTTCTTGAGTTTAAAAGATCTTAAAGCAGCGTCTTTTAAAGAGTTTGTGGAGATGCTGTCTGCCAGTATCAACGCGGTTTTTTTGGAGCACAGTGAGTTAATTCGCGATGCAAATTCATGCCTAAATGTCGATGAAATCAATCTTTTTACTCATTATCTGAGAGAGACACTGACCCCTGCAAAGCTGGGGAATGCGCTGAAGGTTTTAACAAGGCTCTTATTTAAATATCATGGTAAAAAAGCCTATATCCTCATTGATGAGTATGACACCCCCCTCAATCATGCGTTTATCTCAACTAAGCATTTCGAAAGTATCGCATCTCTAATGCGCAATTTTTTGAGCGCAGGTATGAAGGATAATCCTTTTGTTGAGAAAGGCGTGATGACGGGAATTCTGAGAGTCTCCAAAGACAGTATGCTCTCAGGGCTCAATAACTGCGAAACCTATACGGTACTCAAAGATAAACAGTACTACGACTCTTTTGGATTTACGCAAGAAGAGCTGGTGGCTTTATTTGAAGATCAAGGCTTAATGCACGATGAGCCTAAGGTTCAAGAGTGGTATAACGGATATCAAGTCAATGGACTGACGCTTTACAACCCCTGGTCTATCATGAAGTGCCTTGCCAACAAAGGCGAGCTGGGGCCCTATTGGATTTTAAGTGGTGATGATAAGCTTTTACAAGAGCTTATTCAAAATAGTGCTGAGGGGGTAAAACAGCAATTAGGGCGGTTGATTCTAGGCGAAGCTATTAAAGTCGTGGTTTCAGAAACGATGCGCTTTGATCAGATTCGAGAAAGTGAGGGCATGTTATGGAATTTATTGCTGTTGGGCGGTTATCTCAAAGTATTATCTTCTTGTTTTCAACCCCCAGATTATATCACTGAGGTTGCAATTCCCAACCAGGAGGTTTTGCTGTCTTATCGTGGGATATTTGCCAGCTGGCTCCAAAAAGTGCCTCAAAACCTGGCGCATCAAACCCAACTCATCAAAGGCCTGGCATTGGGGGACATCGAGCGCTTTGCGGCAGAAACGCAGTTCTTTTTAGAATCCGCAGCCAGCTTTCATGATTATGCCAACCAGCCTGAAGCATTTTATCATGGCTTTACGTTGGCGTTGATTGCTTCGATGATGGATCAGTTTTATGTGTTTTCAAATGAAGAAAGCGGTTATGGTCGACCGGATGTTATTTTAATTCCTAAAGACAAATCCCAAAGCAGGGCTTTGATTCTAGAATTCAAAATTGCAACCTCAGACCAAGACCCGCAAGCGCTCACCCAGAAAGCCCTCCAGCAAATCCAATCCAAAAACTACTCGGCCAAAATCAGGCAGTATGATCAGATCACAGAGATCTTGATGATAGGCGTGGTGTTTGAGGGCAAGGGGGTGCATGTTGCGACGGCACAAGCGCCCCTGAAGCCCGCATAGAACGTTCTCGTTCTCAATGGCGCTCTGGTTTGAACACCACATCCAGCATCTTCACCGCCCTGACATCATCCAAACGCCGGGCAGGCAGCGTATGCGGCGCTGAGCGAACGAGATCTGGATTCGTTTTGATTTCTTGCAGAATGCTCTGCATCGCATCGACAAATTGATCCAGCGTCTCTTTGGCTTCTGTCTCCGTCGGCTCAATCAAGAGACACTCAGGGATCAACAAGGGAAAGTAGGTGGTGGGGGCATGAAAGCCAAAATCTAAAAGCCTTTTGGCGACATCCATTGCACTCACCTGATAGGTTTTCTTTTCGTGGCTCAGGGTGATGATAAACTCATGCGTGGCCATACGCCCAGGCATCGCTACGGTGAAGCCAATCTGAGACAAGCGAGCCATCAGATAATTGGCATTGAGGGTCGCGAATTCCCCCACCGCTTTCAACCCAGCCTGACCCAATATGCGAATATAGGCGTAGGCGCGCAATAACACGCCCATATTGCCTGAGAACGCACTGAGTCGGCCAATCGACTGAGGGCAATCCGCATGAGTCAACCATCGATACTGGCCATGCGGGTCTTGAGCGACACGAGGGATGGGAGCAAAGGGCGCAAGCTTTGCGTGATACGCGATAGGCCCTGCACCTGGCCCACCGCCGCCATGGGGGGTTGCAAAAGTTTTATGAAGATTCATATGCATCACATCAAAGCCCATATCTCCAGGTCTTGCTTGCCCTAAAATGGCATTGAGATTAGCACCGTCATAATACAACAATCCCCCTACCGCATGAACACGCCTCGAAATCTCCTGGATATTGCGCTCAAATACCCCTAAAGTCGAGGGATTGGTCAGCATGATTCCCGCTGTCTGAGGGCCCAACATGGCTTGCAAAGCCTCAAGATCCACATCACCTGCCTCATTGGTAGGAATCTCTTTGACGGTATAGCCACACATCGCAGCGGATGCGGGGTTCGTACCATGCGCCGCATCGGGTACCAGCATTTCAACCCGCGCATTGTCTTGGTGAAAATGATGATAGGCTTTGATCATGGCCACCCCTGCAAACTCCCCCTGAGCCCCTGCCATGGGCGAGAGTGCCATGCCTTCAAATCCTGTGATGTCTTTCAAGATCTCTTGTAAATCATATAAACAGGCCATCACGCCTTGCTGATGAGAGTCGGGTGTCAGTGGGTGTCGACCGAGAAATCCAGGCATCATTGCGGCTTTATGAGCGCCACGCGGGTTATACTTCATGGTACATGAACCCAGAGGATAAAAGTGTGTGTCAATAGAAAAGTTTTTTTGAGACAAACGGGTATAGTGCCTCACCACTTGAAGCTCTGAGACTTCAGGCAATAGGGGAATATCTTGACGACAAAGCAATTTTGGAAAAGCCACTTTCACAAAGTTTTCTCGTGCCTGCGCCTTTGCCCATCGGCCTTTGGAGGATTCTTCAAAAATCAGCATCTTCTCTTCCCCTACTATTATTTTATTTTATTTTTTAATTATTTATTTTAATTTATTTTAAAACTCGCGCTAAGCACTCAGCATACTGCACCAGCATCTCCGGGGTTTTCGTCTCTGTCACACAGATCAGCAAATTGTTGTTCATGAGCGGATCTAACAACCCCAGATCAAATCCCGCCAGAATCCCCTCTTTTAGCATCTTTTCAATGACGGTCTTGGCAGGTATAGGCAACGCAAGGACAGCTTCACAGAAACTGTTATGAATATCGAATTTGACACAGACCCCTGCAATGCCTGCCAAGTGCTGCGCTAAAGCTCTTAACCCCGCCGCGCTTTGGTGTGCCACGCGTGTTAAGCCCTCATGACCCATGAGTGAGAGATAGATCGTGTTCGCGGTGACCAATAGACTCTGGTTGGTGCAGATATTCGAGGTCGCTTTAGCCCGTCGAATATGCTGCTCACGCGCTTGCAGAGTCAAAACAAACCCTGTTCTGCCATCCGCATCCATCGTCCTACCAATGATGCGCCCAGGCATCTGGCGAATATGATCTTGCTTGCATGTCAAAAACCCCACGTAGGGGCCTCCAGCGGACAGGGGAACACCCAAAGGCTGACCTTCACCACAAGCGATGTCCGCACCCCGCTCTCCCCACTGCCCTGGGGCTTTGAAGACCGCCAGCGAAATGGGATTCACCACACCTATCACGATCAGACCCTGCTGATGCGCCTGGTCTGTCAGAAGATCGACAGATTCGAGTTGCCCCAGAAAATTGGGCTGAGCGATCACCAGTGCCGCAATTTCTTGTTGCACATCGTGACGTAATAAAGCGTGGAATGCCTGAAGATCCAAACATCCTGTTTTTGCATCCAAAGGAACCTCAACAAGCGAAATACCTTGGGCGCTCACCAGGCACTGCGCGGTTTCTCGATAGGCAGGATGCAGGGTACCTGCAATCAAAACGGTCTTGCGATCGCCTTTTTTCTGAAGCCTCAACGCCATCAAGATGGCTTCGCTGGTGGCACTGGCGCCATCGTACATCGAAGCGTTAGAGGCATCCATCCCAGTCAAACTCGCCATCATGGTTTGGTATTGATACAGTAACTGCAGTGTGCCCTGACTCGCTTCCGCCTGATAAGGGGTGTAGGCCGAGTAAAACTCTCCACGCCCCACCAGATCCCACACAGCCGCGGGGATGTGATGCTCATACGCCCCTGCACCGATAAAATTCAAAACACGCGGATCTTGCTCGGCACGTGCTTGCATCAAGGCCAACATCTCCATCTCAGAGATACCCTCTGGGATTTTAGAGAAAGCGAAGTCTTTTAAACACTCAGGGATCTCACAAAAAAGATCTTGAATGCTCGACACTCCAATGGTTTCTAGCATAGTACGAACATCGTGTTTGGTATGAGGAATGAAGGCCATGGCGTGCTCTCAGCAATATTCAACAACAAAGAGGGTGATTATAGCGTGAGGGTCTATAAACTCAAGGGTGACAGGAGCAGTGTCAAAAAAATCTATTGAAATGTAGCTACAAGTCGGTTATACTGAGAAAAATAGGTAGATTCAACTCTTTAACATGAAGGAGATTCCCATGAATGCAAGGAATTCTATTGTGCGCGCACGAGTCAATGAGCAATTAAAGCATGATGTCGAAGATGTCTTATCCCACTTGGGTTTAACCATGTCTGATGCAATCAATGCATTGCTCAGTCAAATCAAAATAACGAAGCGCTTACCTTTTGACGTCAACATGCCAAATCGCTTGACAAAAAAAACTTTAGAAGAAAGCGCGAAAGGCAAAAACCTCAAAAGGTTTTCATCTGTCGATACCTTGTTTGAAGATCTGAGTAGCTGACTGTGTTATCTGTAGAGCGCACCCATCGATTTAAAAAAGATTTTAAGTTGATGTTGAAGCGAGGAAAGTCAGCTGAAAAATTAAGACAGATTGTGTCTCAGTTGGCCTCTAAAAAGCCCTTAGAAACTAAGCATAGAGATCACACGTTGACTGGAAATTTTAGTGATTCTCGTGAGTGTCATATCGAGCCCGATTGGCTTCTGATATATACACCCCTTGAGGAGGCGATTAGACTTGAGCGAACAGGCACACACTCTGATTTATTTCGGTGATCTCAGGTACTGAGCTCAAGAGATAAAAAGTATTCCACCTTCACCTACAACCTGAGGCATCACCTATACCAACCCATACAAAAACTCCCACACCGGCTGGATCTGTACACCCTGAAAAATACCCGGTGAGGCTTGGCGATTGAGAATCTTTGCGTTTTTAAATTGAGTTAAAGCCTTGGAGTCATTAGGCCGCACCTGACCAGACCACTTCACCTCAACCGCAAATACCTGCTGATCCTTGAGAAAAATCACATCGACTTCACCCTGCTGGCCCTTAAAATAAAAAGCATTCCCCAGGCTATAACGATAGCAATGGCTGGCAACGCAGCTCTCAACCCGATACGCCACAGGAAACTCGCCTGTCAAAATATTTTCACGGTGCAACCAACGTGTTAGGGTCTCAAAGATAAACGGATCCACAAAATGAAACTTCCGTGCCTTCTTGGGGAATCCTTGTCGTGTGTTATGATCAAACGCTTGCAAGTCAAACAAGATATCCATACGCTCCAGAAGCGTGCAGTACTGGATACAGGTTTCTTTGCTGATGTCTCCCGCATTGTCCGTCAGCGTGGAATAAGATACCTGAGATACGCCATTTTTTATCAATGCACGGACAACGTTTTTGAGCAAATATTCCTGCCGATTCTGCTTCAGAAAATCCCCGCGAACCCATTGCTCATACGTCAAGAACGTCGCTGGCTGGATTTTTCCCTGTGCTGCAAGATCATTGATCGCTCGTAAATACCCTCCACAGATTAAATAATTTTGAAAATGTTCGGACAACGGCTTCATGCCTTCACCCTCCACAGCGTGAATCAGCTGGACATATTCCCTAAAAGTGAGGGGGTACACATGAAAATCCGTTTGATCTGCAATCCCTCGACGACCGGGAAAACGCATGGCAGCTTCTTTCAAAATCAACGTATCTGATCCCGTTAAAATACAGATCCCCTGCGTAAATCGCCCCTCGTCCGCCAAGGCTTTGATCACACGATCCCAATGCGGTACGTAGGTCACCTCATCAATGATGCACAAAAAAGGCTTCAGATCTTGTGCGTCTAAGAAAGTTCGAAGCTTCTGTGAGAAAGTTGTCGCATCAAAAATTTCATCGCACGAAAGGTAATATATGGATTGAGATGAAAAGTGCTGTGCCTCCAAGCAATGCTGGATCAAGAGCTTACACGAGGTTGATTTCCCCACTTGACGTCCACCCGTCAAAATGTAAACACCCGGAATGGTAAGATTGAGTGCTTGCCACCATGTCGATCGATACTGATATTTCAGTGCACTCAACGCTCGAAGATGCGGATCTTGCGCAACAAACTGCTGTACACTGTGAGCCCCTAAAAAATTCATTACAAAACTCTCCAATGCCTTGAGATAGCAGGAGTATATCAGGGATAGACAAATTTGTCTATTCATGACTAGACAAATTTGTCTAGCCTGCTTATCCCGCTATTTTTTCCCGCGACGTCGGGCATGCAGCCAAAACCGTGAAGACTTTTTGGCATGGCTCTGATGAGGTAACGCGGGATCCATGGGTGCCGCTAGAAGCTCCGCACACGCATGGCTGTCAGGCGCAGGAGGATAGAGCTTCGCGAAATAATCCAGCGCATGTTGATAGCTCTGATGTTTGAAATAGACCACCTGGGTCAATGGACTCCAATAAGGCACCCAGCGCCACGCATCAAACTCCGCTTTTTCGCCCGCATGGAGATTGATGTGAGACTCTTGTGCAAGCAATCTCAGCAAAAACCATTTCTGTTTCTGCCCCACACACACGGGCGCTTGCTTGCGTACCATATGCGTGGGGAGCTCATACTGGATCCAATCAGGCGTTGCTGCCAGCACTGCTACATCTTGAGGACGCAGGCCCACCTCCTCAAACAGCTCTCGATACATGGCTGCCATGACGGATTCTCCTGGATTCACCCCTCCCTGAGGGAACTGCCAGGAGTCTTGCCCCAAGCGCTTGCCCAAAAAAACTTGACCCGCCTGGTTTAAGATAATGACAGCCACATTCGCACGATACCCCTCTGCATCGATCACAGCACAACCCTTACTCTCCAAATCGCTCTTAAAGATCAGCATACTCCAATCTCGCCCCTTGAGCCAGAGCCTATCCCGTGTAAAATAGCGAATATCCTCTCTCACCTGGAGAATCAAAATATGATGACTGATTTTGAAAAATCATTTGCTCAACTGGAATCTATTGTCACACAAATGGAAACCGAATCCCTAGACCTTGAAGCCTCTCTCAAAGCCTTTGAAGCAGGCATGGCGCTGTGTGCGCACTGCCAGAAAACGCTGGAGTCAGCGAGGCAACGGGTTGAGATTATTATGCAAAACGCTGCCTCTGGAAATATCCCTTATGAAGCCTCTTAAACACTGGAAAACGCTGTTTGAGTCACACTTGGAGGCTTTCACCCAAACATTGAAAAGCCCTGCACCCCTTTTAACTCAGGCCATGAATTACAGCTTGCTGGCAGGAGGCAAACGCATCAGACCTCTGTTGGTCTATGGTGCTTGTGAGGCCGTCCACGGCAATCTTGAGAGCGCGCATTCCGTCGCACTGGCCATTGAGATGGTGCACACGTTTTCTCTCATCCATGATGATCTCCCCGCCATGGATAACGACGACTACCGTCGTGGCAAACTCACCAATCACAAGGTCTTTGGAGAAGATATTGCCATTTTGGCCGGTGATGCTCTGCTGAGTGAAGCCTTCACGCTGCTCTCACATCTCACACTACCGCCCGCCATCACCCTCCTGATGATCCAAACCATGGGAGATGCCATCGGCGCACAGGGGATGGTGGCAGGGCAAACCATCGATTGCAAAAGCCCACACACCCCCATGACCCTCGAACAGCTGCAATCCATGCATGCCCTCAAAACAGGACGCTTGATCATGGCGTCTCTGGAGTTAGGCGCACTGTGCAACCCTGATCTCTCTCCGACTCAACTATCAGGTTTCAAACAATTTGGACATCATTTGGGAATCGCGTTTCAAATCCAAGACGACCTGCTGGACATCACCGGAGATCTCAAAACCTTAGGCAAGCACCCTCATCAAGATGAAAAGCTAGGAAAGAGCACCTACCCCTCGCTCCTGGGTTTTCAAGGCGCACAAGAAGCCCTCTCCCACGAAACCCAAGCCGCTCAAGCGTGCCTCGCTCGCATTGCTGCGACAGGGCTTCATACCACACTCTTGGAAGCAGTGTATGACTTTGTGATGGTGAGGGAACAGTGAGATTGAGTCTAAAGTTAGCGTAACTGATTCTGAAAGCCTTGATTGGCAGGGCTTATCTGTCCCTTTGCAGGCTACAGCATGCAAAGGGACAGATAAGCCCTGCCAATCAAGCCTTCCAGCAAAATGCTCGGACACCCTAACCACGCACCGCATTCACCAAGCACTGCACCTTTTCCGGATCCATATCCGGGTGCATGCCATGGCCCAAATTGAAAATCAGGCCCTGAGGGCTTTCAAAACGCGCGAGGGTTAATTTCACTTGCGATTGAATTGTCTCGGGCGAGCCATACAGTACCGCAGGATCCAGATTCCCTTGAAGGCAGAGATGAGGCCCTACGGTTGCACGCGCAACTTTGGGGTCTATGCTCCAATCCAGCCCAATCCCTTGACAGCCTGTTTTGGCAATCTCAGAGAGCCAAAGCCCGCCTCCCTTGGTAAATACGATCGTAGGCGTGGGGGCCAGTGCTTTTACAATCTGGTCCATATATTTCAAAGAGAACGTCAGATAAGTGTCATAGCCAAGCAAGCCTCCCCACGTATCAAAAAGCTGGATCACATCTGCCCCTGCTGAGACCTGAGCTTGGAGATATTGAATCGTACTGTGGGTGATGCGCGCTAACAGCGCATGCATGATGAGAGGCTCGCGATACATGAGCGACCTCAAGAGGCTGAAGGTCTTACTACCCCCACCTTCCACCATATACGCCGCTACAGTCCAAGGGCTGCCCGCAAAACCAATGAGGGGCACACGACCCTTCAGGGTCTGTTGAATCAAACGCACCGCCTCCATGACATATCTAAGCTCGCACTCAGGATCTGGATTTTTAAGTGCTTGAACATCCGCAAACGTTTTAATGGTCTTGCCAAACACAGGCCCCTCACCCTCGATAAACGTGACAGGCAATCCCATGGCATGAGGGACCGTGAGGATATCTGAAAATAAAATCGCAGCGTCCAGATCAAACCTTTCAACAGGCTGCAATGTCACCTCACAGGCGAGCTCAGGGGTTTGGCATAAATTCAAAAAAGACCCTGCCCTTTCACGCACCGCGCGATACTCTGGCAGATAGCGCCCCGCTTGGCGCATCAGCCATAGGGGAATCTGATCAACGGGCTCACAGCGCAAAGCTTTGAGGAGGCGAGTGTTTTTCACTTTCATTTGGGCATCACACGTCGCATAAACTCGTCAAATAAGGGTACCGTAAAAGCCATCTCACCATAAGAAGGACTATAGATCATGCCTTTCTTAATGAGCTTCGCACGTGTAGGGCCCAACTTACCCACTGTAATCCCCAGCGTGTCTGCAATGTCGCTCGTCCTGTAGGGGCCTGCGCCCAACGATGCCATACCACTCAAATACACTTTCTCTCCCGTGGTGAGCCGATCAAACCGTACTCTGAAAAAATTCTCATCGAGCCGATGCATGACTGATGTACTCGCTTCTTGCACCACGCTCAGTGAAATAGGTGATGTTACAGCATGATTCCAAGCCTGGTAACCCCATTCTTGTAGAAAATAAGGGTACCCCTGTGTGAGTCGATAAATCTCGTGTAAAGCATCCGCATTAAATACAACACCTGCTGTCTGAACAGGCTGGTTCAAGGCTTTTGAAGAATCTGCTTCACTCAAAGGCCCAATCATCGGAAAGCTAAACAGGCGCTCTGCATAGGACTTTGAGTTCCCTGCTAAACCAGGTAAAATAGGCAATCCAGCACCTATCAATACTAAGGGTAGCAATCGCTGCTGCATTTTATGCATCGCCATAATGAGTGCACTGAGCTCTGACTGGCTACAATACTGTATCTCATCAATTAAAATGGCGACTGCAACGCCTCGCTCTGCAGCAGCTTCTGCCACCGCCGTAAAAAGCTGAGGCAAGTCTACTTCCAAATCGCCACTGTCTGCTGTACCTACCTCAGATTGCAGATCAACACCCAGCTCGATCTCCCCCACTTTGATTTTAATTGCCCCCACGAAACCTTTCAAAATAGCCAACGCTCGCTTCGCCTTGTTTCCAACACCCAAGACTCTGTCTAAATCAAAAAGCAGTCCTCTCAAATGCTGTGCTAACAGCACTGCCAAAGGCTTATCATCATGCGCTTCGATCAAAATGGTACGATAGCCATCCTCTCTGGCTAAGCGATCAATCTCGTTTAATAATACCGTTTTCCCAACACCCCTCAAGCCTGTCAACAACAAGCTCTTTTCTGGGCGCTTGAGGAGCACACGCTTTAATAAAATGTGTGCTTGTTCCAGTATGGCGCCGCGTCCTGCAAACTCAGGCGGCGGAGACCCTGCTCCTGGAGAAAAGGGATTATTCATCGGATCCATAGGTAACACCTGCATAGTCAGTTATAGTGAGTTATAGTCGGTTATAGTAACTTATAAGGGGTTATAAGGCAATTCTCTTATAACCCATTATAAGTTACTATAACTTGCTATAACTCGTCATCACGCAACTCAAAACGACATAGACCTAAAAAGAGTTGCCAAATCTTTTGCAATCCCCATCGGAGAAGGCTGAGGGCCTTCCACCCAATCTCCCAACTGAGTCAGTTTCAGCTGTGCATACCCGCAGGGATTAATGCGTGAGAAAGGCTCCAGATCCATATGGACATTGAAGCTAAACCCATGATAGCTGCACCCTCGATAAATCCGCAAGCCCAACGATGCAATCTTGGCATCTCCCACATAAATCCCTGGCGCACCCGCAATACGATGCCCCTCAACACCTTGTGTTTGCAGATAGTCCAGTAAAACTTGCTCAATGGAGCAGACCAATCGACGCGGCCCCCAGCCTTTACGCCGAATATCAAAAAGGCAGTACCCCACCAGCTGACCAGGGCCATGATACGTGATTTGCCCTCCACGATCTGTCGCAATCACAGGAATCTCTCCTGGAGCGATCACGTGTTCCGGCTTACCGGCACGGCCTTGCGTAAAAACAGGATGATGCTCCAAGAGCCACAGCTCATCCGGGGTTTCAGGCGTTCTCTGCTCTGTGAAATTTTTCATCTCAGCCCAGAGAGGCAGATAGGATTGCAAACCTGAAAAATATCGAATCTTCATTGCCATACTGACTCAGGATTTCACATGTTTTTGCAGTGCTTGCTCTGCGCGATAACTGGATCGTACCATCGGCCCTGCTACCACTTCTAAGAACCCCTTGGAGAGAGCAATCTCTCGATACCGTGCAAAATCGCTGGGCGGCACATAGCGCTCGATGGGTAAATGGTTCATGGTCGGACGCAAGTACTGCCCCAGCGTTAAGATATCCACGTGGATCTCACGCAGATCATCCATAGCCTTAAACAGCTCTTCGTCTTGCTCCCCCAGACCCAACATCAAACTGGTCTTCACCAGAATATCTGGCCTGGTTTTTTTCGCAAAAGCCAGCACAGACAGCGTTTGATCATAGCCTGCTCGGGGATCCCGAACGGGATGGGTCAGGCGGCGCACAGTCTCAAGATTCTGCGCAAACACTGCAATTCCAGAGTCTAGAAGCGTTTGCACTGAAGATTCTGATCCTTGAAAATCAGGGGTTAATACTTCAACCTGAGTTTTTGGATTCAAGGCTTTGATCTCACGCACACACGCGGCATAATGCATAGCACCGCCATCCGGCAGATCATCGCGGTTGACGGACGTCAAAACAACATAAGACAAGCCCATTTTCTTCACCGTCTCTGCCGCCGCTTTGGGCTCATTGAGATCCAGCCAGCCTTTGGGGTTTCCCGTATCCACCGCGCAAAATCGACACGCGCGGGTGCAGACAGAACCCATCAACATCAACGTTGCTGTCCCCGCACTCCAACATTCATGCATGTTGGGGCACATCGCCTCTTCACACACCGTGCTCAACTGATGGGTGTGAACAACCTCCCGAACCTGATTAAATACGGGAGACGAAGCAATTTTGATTTTCAGCCAATCCGGCTTTTTACCCGCAGGATTGGCAACACTCGAACATCCGCCTGGCTTGATCCCATTTTTGATTGCCATCACCCCATTGGGTTTCTCAATCTTCGCACCGGACTGGTTTTTGATGAAAGATGAATGGGAATTCATGCTTGCTGCTCCATAACCCTTCAGTATCTACCTGTGATGTTATGGTAACGCTTTTTGTAAAGAGCACAACCCCTCATCCTCCTTTCCGACAATGCCCCACAAGATTGACGAGGCAAAACGAAGCATAAAACATCGCAGAGATGCCGAGCGCCCAGACACCCAGGCGTGCGAACAGCACAACACTCGCGGTCGCACCCAGCGTGAAGCCTATGATCAGCATGATGTACAGCAAGATCTTCCACGCTGGCACGTTGTACCCTTTGAGGCGATGACTGATCGCAAGCCCCAAATCCGTCATTGTGCCTGTCATATGCGTGGTGCGAACCAGTGCTGAGCCATAATGCGTCGTCATGGCGTTCTGAAGCCCCATGGTCAATGCCAGGAAGTATCCGGACAGGATAGACCCGTGCTTCAACAAGGCCAGAGCGATCAACACTGTCACACACTGGATCGCTAGCACAATGTCATATCGATAATCTTTCTGATAATGCGCTTCACGAATGAAGAACCCACTGATCATCGAGCCCAATAAAAAACTCGCCACCAATAAAAAAATCCCAATAGCCGTTTGAAACGCCCCAGCCCCCACACCCATCCCCAAAAACGTGAGATTCCCTGTCACATAACCCACGGGATGCTTTAAAAAACTGAGGATGGAAACCCCGTTGATCAGCCCGCCATTTAAGGCAAAAAGCAGCGCCGCGCCATACACCCACCCTTTATTTTGATGCGTCGTTTCTTGCATAGAAAACTCTTTGGTAAACCTGATGATGTGGGTATGGTAGCAAAATTCGGAGGGATTGTCTCACTCCTATCGTATTTGAATTGTGTTTGAATGCTGTGTTAGAAATTTTGAACTTTCCAATTAAAAAGTTCTTTTATAACCCAGGTCGATGTGATATTATTTAGTCCAATCAGGCAAAAAGAAATCAAGAAGAGATCAGGCAATGTCCAGAACCCCTCACGACAAGACGTTTCATCAGTTGATGGAGGAACGTAGTTTCTTTCTGCCCTTTCTGAAAACCTATCTCCCTCCAGAGATCCAGGCCAAGATCAACTGGGATTCCGTTCGGTTCTATCGCGCAAGCGGAAAGCATATCTCAGGGCAGAAACAAAGAGCCCATCAAAGTGATATCATGTATCTGGCAGACTTTATGGGGGAGCCAGGGATCATCTGGCTTCACGGCGAACACCAGTCAACCCCCGACCCCTTATTGGGTTTACGCATCATGCAATACCAAATCTCTGAGCTTCTCAACTATGCCAAAGCCAATAAATCTAAAAAACTCCCCACCATTGTCACGCTGATCTATTATCAAGGGACAAAGCCTTATCCTTACGAGACAACCCTAGCCTCCTATTTTGCAAACCCTGTGCAAGGCTTGAAGTACTTAGGCCACCCTATCTTGATCGATCTTCCCAATACCCCAGATTCAGAACTGGCAAAACATACCCCCATTGCAGGGGTTGAGCTTTTGCTCAAGCACATCCGACATAAAAACATCGAACCGCATCTCCCCACTATTTTTGAAAAACTCAAAAAAACGGATCCATCTCTGTTTAAAATTGTGCTAGAATACCTCATTCTCTCCAGCGATGCCTCTCAACATAGGCTTGAGAACATCGTGCGAAATACTTTACCAGACTACGAGGAGGATGTGATGACTCTTGCGAAACGATTAAAACAAGAAGGCCAACAACAAGGCCTGCGCCAGGGAATCCTGCAAACGGCGAAAAATTTGCTTCTAAAAAATCTTCCCGTAACGCTGATTGCTGAGACAACAGGTTTGACACTCGGTGAGCTTCAACACCTGCAACAAGACATGCCGCGCTGATCACGTGCCCATTCACTGCTCTACCTCCCCCACCTGCACATGCAAGCTATCAGTCATGCGGTGGGTGTGATGGCTTGAAGTCATTTGTAAAAAATCCAGGTGTTTTTCACCAGGATAGGTAAAAGAGGGCATATTGTTCATCAACATCACGGTTTGATGGGTATTTTCTTGATGCTGGGTGTTGAGCATCAAAAAGTTCTGATCATTCAAGTGATTGGAATAGACTAAGCTCTGGCCTTGAGGCAACCGCGTGATGCTCCTCGCGGCCTGATGCGCGTTTTGATGCAGGGTATGATGATTAGCGATCGCGCCCTTGATCTGTGGGCGATTGAGTGCCCCTCGGTCAAAATGTAGTGCCAATTCGGAATCACGATAGACCGGATAGCTGATCCCCGCTATCGCATGATTGGACTCTGTCATCACACGCGTATATCGCGCTTGTGTCTGGTTGAAAAAATACTGATACGCAAAGGGGTAGCGAATAGGGATGCGCCCGATTTCATCGGGTGTAACGGTATGGACACCTTCAGGGGCATAGGCTTGAACCCCCACCATCGTCCCTGAAAATAGGGGTTCATCCGCATCTTTCAGGCGCAACGCGCGAGGATGATAATTGCCTTGGAGCCGGAGAGCTGTAAAGCGATGCCTCTCTCGTCCTTGCAAACCCTCTTGACGCGCTGCATCTGCCACGCACTGATAATCTACCGTACTCACCAGGAACTCGCC
>JAHFRR010000102.1 GCA_023266165.1 Thiotrichales bacterium | reverse complement strand
TTTCCTCAGCCAGTTCCACAAGAAACTGGTCTAACGAGTCTTGGTTAATCTCTGCAAGACCATGCTTTTTCATGGTAAATAAACTGCTTCTCATCAAAGCAATGATCGCCTCATATCGGGGGAGATCCTGCATACACAAGCCTCGCAAGGCTTTGATGATAGGATGGGCTTCTTGCAATACTGACATGATTACACTCCTCGTCCGTGTTTTGGATATCCCTGAGACCCCTCAAATCGGTGGTAGGGCTGCGGGGCTTTCATACCCCTCTCCTCGTCTTGGGCATGATCCAAATAAAACTTGGCTTCGCGGTGAAGGAATTCGACAATATGAAAATTGCCTACAACGTCCTGAATATCAATAAATAATTCACTCATGATGTTCTCTCCTTTGCTATCTTACCCCCCAAAGCCAAATGCTTTCGGGACGTGCTGGGCTTAACTTCTGCCATGGTGTGCGAGATTTTTTTGAAAATTGATGGTATAGCAACTTAGAAAATGCTAAAATACCCTCGCATTTCATCGCCTTGTGAGCTTGATCTGCACCTTGACCAGGGCATCAACTCGAACTGAAACCATGGTCAACTTTCTATAGAATATTCCAATAGGAAGCATCTATAGGATGAAGATTATTTCTTTTCTTAGGTGTTGTCAATAGATTATTGCAATTTTTCTAAAGATTTTTAGAGCCAAAAACGAAGGGAATATTATGGAAAAAGACGAACCATTAAAAATCATCGCAAAAAACTTGCGTGATTTTATGCGGGAAAAGTCTTTGACGTCTTCTGCTATCAGTAAAAAATGCCATATTGCAACAGGTACTGTCAGTAAAATCTTATCAGGACAGATGGCTCTATCCGTCAATACGCTATTGAATCTTGCTGAGGGCCTGAGCATCTCAGTCGATAGACTATTGCTAGGTGCCTATGCGGTCAATCCAAAAGAAATGGCTGAACCCAATACACCAAGCGATGGTTTTTTTGCTGGAATCCTGACAATAGGTAATAAACGACTGACCTGCATTAAAGACTCATCAGGTGCCATCATTGGCTCATCGGAGTTGGATGGCAGCTTAGCTTTAACAGATACTTTCCAGAATTTTATTTTCTTCATCAAAAAATCTATTGCTGTAGCACTCGATCAAGAGCTTGAATCTATTGACTTCAGAGCCTTCAAACTTGCAGTAATGACGCATTGCTACGAGCTAGGGGAAACATTGGAAAAGTACAAACTAAATGGTGAAAAGCTTTTTTCAAAACTCGAAATTGTATCCGACTGGCAAATCACATACTTAGCTGCTTTTGGGGTAACATCAGGAATCTCTTTGATGGTTGACAAAGGCGTCTCTCTGTCTTATATGCATCAAGGACATCTCCGTAAACTCGGTGGATGGGGCTTTCCCATCTATGACATGGGTGGCGAGTATTGGCTTGGGCTGATGGCAGTTCGTCATACCATTGAAGCTCAAGAAGGTTTTCAAGCTTCCAGTGCTTTATCCAGAAGCATCCTCTCAAAATACGACATGCGACTTGAGAAACTGATTGAGTTCTGCATTAAAAGCCATATTGGGCCTAACATGTACTGTCAATTCTCAGACCAGTTGTTACATGCGTATTTTTCAGGAGACAGCGCTGCAAAAGCAATATTGACTGAAGGTTTCAGCTATGTCTCTCGAGCCATCGACAAGGTTGATCAAACTATCGGTATAAAAGCGTCTATCTCATTAAACGGGTCGCTCGCCCCTCTCTACAAACCCTTTCTTGAGAGCTCTAGGCTAATCTCTGACATAGGGAACTCCGTCAAAACATCACTCCTTGCAGATATCGCTAGAACCGGACAGAAGATATGAGATGCTACTATTGATAAGATGCGTATGTACTTGCAGCCCAAGTGCCCTTGCAGATGCTGTATTGACAGCAATATCATCGATAAAAATAGCCTCTCCAGGCGAGGCTCCTAAAAACAATGCTTCTAGCACGTAAGTAAAAAAAGCGCGCGTTGGTTTTCGAAGTCCTATTTCATAAGACACAAATACTTGATCAAATAGATAGCAAAATGGGAAACCCTGTAAGGCAAGAAATTGCATTTTTATTTTTTCAAAATGCAAGGCATTCGTATTTGACAGCGCAAATAATTGATGCCCACGCATTCTCAGCGTTTGCAACACTTGAGTAGTCTCTGCGGCCACACCCAGTAAATTAGAGTTCCAAGCATCAATGATCTGCTGATGAGTAGCAGAAGGTAATTTCTTTTGAATACTACTGACAAAATCAGAGGAAGAGACTTTACCCAGCTCAAAGTCTTCACAGAGCTGCGATTGCCCTTCAAGACTGAAGAACCGCTCAGGATTGTCCATGCCTAATCTCTTGAATGCGCTGGCAACATTAGATGGAGAGATCTGCTCAATCACCCCTCCAAGATCAAATAAAATCATCTTTGGCAAAATCACTCTGAATCCTTATAAATCAAAACTCTATGCATTACCCTGTCCCCTTCAAACTCGTCTCTACCATGAAAAACTTTATGATTATCTAGAACGAGACATTCTTTTTCGCGCAACTTAATCCTTCTTGTATGATGTTGAATGATGCTCTTCACACGCTCAAACTGACGCGTACTTTCATCGGAAAGAGAGATGAAGGCATCATTTCTAAAACGAAACATATCTTTTTCCATGGAATAGAAAGGCGCTCTTATTGTTTTCCTATCATTCTCTGAAGAAAAATCAGCAAAAAAATTGACTTCATGGATAATTGGCATGAGATGTTTATCTGCATCAAAAATAAGAGAATCCCCTCCAAAAGTCGCATTTTTCTCACACCACAGTATCACAATATCCGGAGGAAACTTCATGTTAGATCGATCAGTATGAGGGAATAGTGCTGTGTTAGAAAATCCATACTTTGGAATAGACGTATCATAGCGCAAAGTAACAATACCATGGCCATGTTTATCATCCTTCTGAATGTACACGCTACCAAGGCTATGCGCGAGATCGATTAAGTCTGACTTGTTCCGAATATCCGTCAAGCGCTCAAATTTTTGCTTTAAGCATAACATCAGAAAAACCCTCATATCTGGGTAGCACCTTGGTTGAGATCATTGTCAATTTTTCTGTTCACGTCAAGGAGTGTATGCGCTAATTGTTTATTTTCACCCATTTGTTAGAATCACACCCACACCCATCGCCGGAAAGATATTCATGGTACTGCTGGCTTCTCTTATTTTGATCCTCTTGGCGGGGATGTGTAATGGCTCCTATCCAGCGCTGATGAAACGGATGGCGCATATCAATGCTGACCTGGTTTGGGCAGGGTTCTCTGTCTGGGCATTTCTGCTTTTGCCTTTAGCTGCAACATCAATACTGGTGCCGCATTGGTGGAGCCTACTGCATCACTTGCCACCCTCCTTCTTCTGGGTGTCTGCGCTGGGTGGGTTCCTGTTTGGTCTGGGAATGATTTGTTTCACCATAGCACTGCGCTTTATTGGGATTGGCATTGCGTTTGTCTTCAATATCAGTTTAGGCACGGTATTTGGATCATTACTCCCCGTGTTTTTCAGAGCACCCCAGGTATTACTCACACCCTTTGGCCTATTGGAATTACTAGCGCTCGTATGCTTTGTGCTGTCCGTAATGCTATCAGCCATGGCCTCTCGCACGCGGGCTGGAGAGGGTCAAAAAGACCACTCCACTCAGACAGGGATTCATCACACGATCGGTATCTTGATGGGAATCCTCTCTGGTATGCTCTGCGCAGCCCAAGGTGCCGCATTTGGATGGGTGACACCGATACTCACAGCAGGCGTGAAATCCTCAGCGCTGCCCAGTCACATTTTAAACCTCCCTTGGTTACTGATTTTTGCTAGCGCATTCATCCCTTACTTCCTATTTTATTCCCTGAAAGCCTTGATAAGCTTAAAACTTCACATTCAACGTGAATCGAAAGCACTGCTTCGAAGTGGGCTCCCGCTATTATTCATGGGTGTTTTATACTATTCTGCACTCGTGATCTACAGTGAAGCAATCAAACATCTAGGTGCAATGGCAAATGCCCTAGGATGGCCGTTGTTGATGGCCTCGATCATTCTCACCTCTAATTTTTGGGGATGGCGACGCCATGAATGGGACGGGGCCTCCAAACGGGCAAAGCATATCATGCTATTTTCAATTGCCACTATGCTGATGGCTGTGATCTTGCTAGGCCTCAGCGCTAGGCTGAATCTAACGGGAGGCGTGTGATGCATATCATGATTTTTGATATTGATGGGACACTGACCCATAGCCAACCTGCTGAAATTAAAACAGAGTCAGGCTATCACACCTTTGCATACTGGCCTCTGCTCTCTGAATACTTCGCTCAAGATGCTCTCCGATTGCGTGAAGCAGCAACCCGCTGGGATGCCTCAGATAAAGGCACAGATGATGATTTTATCAAAAGCTCGCATCAGATGCTTCAGGAGGGAATTGCTATGTTCAAGCCTGGCGTGACTTCAGAGTCCATGCGTGCGCAGGCCAAAAAAATCACCACAGATTTCATCAAACAAGGCATTATACGAGAAGGCGCTCTGGAGTTTCTCCTCACATGCTTAAAACAGGGAGATCTTTGTATTTTATCGACAGGCAGCTATGAAGATGGCGCGCAGGGCTTTGTAGATGCCTTGAAGGCGTGCGCCCCTACAAGCGCTTGGGGCAGGGTATTGGTATCTGGTGCTCAAATCGACTGGCCTTCACGCAAAGTTATTCATGCGAATATCGCCAAAAATAAACAGGTTGGGCTGCTGGAAGTTCTCAAAAAACAGATACCCCCCATCACCCTGGAGACATCCAACATTACAGGTATCTTTGTGGACGACCCCTTTGGCAACGACAGCGGGCTCTGTGAGCTCTGTCCTAGCAAAGTTTTTGTGATGCAAACCCACCGTGAGCTTGATCTAGAAAGGCTGAGAGAGTCGGGATATAGGCTTTTTAGACATTGGCAAGCACTCAATGCACAAAACTCAGCGCTGACGTTGACGGGGTGAGCGAGTGCCAGCTCGATGCAACACTCAAAACCACCGTTTTATCAGGCCAGTGGCACGCCTGTGTGAAGCTCTGCGCCCCTGCAGAGTTTCATGATTTGCTGAAGCTCACCCTTCTCGAAAGTGCACCTCTAAAAAACGAAAACCCCGTTCCTTGATGGCCCCTACGATCAGATCCAGTCGTTCGAAATAACGTGTGACATCTGAAAACAATCCAGGGTCTACGAGCGCCTGAACCAGATTTGCAGAGGCCTCTGCGCGCTCACCCAAG
>JAHFRR010000101.1 GCA_023266165.1 Thiotrichales bacterium | reverse complement strand
CCCTCCTCCGCAAGGGAGGAGGGCACTGGAAGAGCCTTGCCATAGCCAGGCTCTACAAGAAAAGAAAGAGTTTTTAACATTCCAAGCCTTTCTAATAGGGCCTCCTAAGAAAGTTGAAAAAAACATTTTTATTTTAAAATTATCTCTCATCAAGGCTTTTGAATCCTAATAGCTTTTTCAAAATATAATAGTGATCATCGTGCATCAACTTTGAAAACATAGGGAGACTGGCGATGGGGATCCAGCTGGCAGATTGGGCATCATCATGTGCTTTCACCTTAGGCAAGGTGAGATAGGGCAACTCAAAGCGCCCTACATGCGTGATGGCACGCCCCACTTGCGCGCGATCTGGATGATCAAACACACGCACCTCGCGCAGCAAGGCCGTCAGCACTGTGATAGAGAGTTCCAACTGGGTCTCCTCCTTGAGCTCTCGAATAATCCCCCTGTACACCCACTCTTGGGGCTCTAAAAACCCACCCGGCATCGCCCATAACCCAATACCAGGTTGATGGCCACGCTGGATCAGCAAGACATGCTCGTTGCATAACACCAGGGCATCCACGGTCACAAAAATAGGGGGATAGGGGCTTTGCGCCCAAGCATCACGATATTGCTTTAAAAACTCAAATTCTGTTTTTAACAACAGGTAGGTGAGATCTTTTTCAAAGCTTCTCAGATCTTCATAGATTGATCTTGGAATCCAAGCGCAGATACGAGAGTTCTCGAGGGTTTGAGAGAGCCACGCCTCACGGATTTCTGTCGCGTTAATCTCAGGGATGTGCGGGTATTCCGCGCGTACGTACTCTGGGAAAAGCTTTAAATAATCGCTGGAGGCATCTTTCTCATGGCCTATTAATACAGGGGTTTCGCCCTGTTGAAGTACTTTTTGAATTTCTGCGTGCACACACACAACCCATTGAGGTTCATCATACATTTGATCTTCTACAGGCGCGAAGATGACTCTGTCAATCAGCTCAGGCGCTTCCTGGTATAACGCCCGCTGCATCATGTCTTTACGTTCGTCAAATGAAAAAGGATTTTTGACACTGCGTGCCCGACAGGAGGAGCCGATCAAAATCAGCAAGCGATCGCATCGAGGATGGCTCTTGGAACCCAACAGCGCTTCTTGAACTAAAAATAAGTGTGCCTTGTGAAACACTTGAAATCGCCCAATGAGAAACCCTAATGTTGCCATACCCTACTCGCTCTTCTGAACTATCTGAGATCTCTGAGACCTCTGGGCCACAGCGCATGACAGCCCCTTTAATAATTCCAACGTGCTCTCCCAGTCGATACACGGATCTGTAATGCTCTTGCCATATTCAAGACGCGTGGCAAGGGGTAGGGTAAAAGGCTGATTGCCCGAGTGTAAGTGGCTTTCCATCATCACGCCCATAATGGCCTGAGAACCCTCGGCAATCGATTGCGCCAAGGCTTGAGCAACCCGTTTCTGGTTTTTATACTCTCGTTGACTGTTGCCGTGGCTGCAATCGACCATCACACGGGGCTCCAATTGATGCGCCTGCAGCTGTGCAACCACTTTTTGAATGGACCCCCGATCGCAATTAGGGGCCTCATGGCTGCCCCGCAACACCATGTGGGTATCGGGGTTTCCGGATGTTTTAAAGATGGCGGCACGCCCCTTTTGCGTGATCGACAAAAAATGATGCGAAGCACGCGCCGAACGAATGGCATCAATCGCAATCTGAATATTGCCATCTGTTCCATTTTTAAAGCCAATAGGGGCGGATAGCCCTGAGGCCAATTCGCGGTGCACCTGGCTTTCTGTGGTTCGCGCACCAATGGCACCCCAGGCAATCAAGTCTGCATAATATTGGGGAGAGATGACATCCAAAAACTCCGTGCCACAAGGCACTCCCATCTGATTCAACGTCAATAATAATTGGCGGGCGGATCTCAACCCTTTGTTGATGTTAAAGCTGCCATTGAGGTCTGGATCATTGAGATACCCCTTCCACCCAATGGAAGTTCTGGGTTTTTCAAAATACACACGCATGACCAGCAAGAGCGTCTCTTGAAAAGCCTGCTGTGCCTCGGCAAGCCTTGCGCCATACTCTAGGGCAGACGCTTCATCGTGAATTGAGCAGGGCCCCACGACAATCAAACATCGTGAATCTTCGCCCGTGACAATACGAGCAATCTGGCGCCTGAGGATTTGAATGCGCGAGGCGATAGGCACCGTCATGGGATAGGCGTCATGCACCACCTCAGGGGCATCCAGGGGTTGGGTTTCCTGGATACGCACATCTTCTGTCTGGCTCATCCAGCCTCTCCCTCACCCAAAGCCTCATCACTCGCATACCCACAGCCTTCTACAGGGCAAACTTTTTGCACCCCATGGCGTTTGGTGGTCTTGAGAGTCAAAATAGGCCAATGGCACTGAGGGCAAGGCTCTTGTAGGGGTGGGTTCCACAGGGCATAGTCACATTTAGGATACTGGTCACAGGAGTAAAAAACTTTGCCCCGTTTAGAGAGCCTTTCCAGAATATGCCCTTTTTGGCATTTCGGGCAGGGCACGCCGGTCTCTTTGGGTTTTTTCAAAGGCTCGATGAAGCGACACGTCGGATAGCTGCTGCATCCGATAAATTTGCCATACGGCCCTTGTTTGATATGCAACGTGCTGTTGCACAGGGGGCATACCCGCCCCTCAAGGATTTCAGGGCCTACACTCGCTGCATCGTTGCCTGATGCATCAGGGAGATTGCGTGTGTAATCGCACTGTGGATAATGCGTGCATCCAATAAAACGCCCGGTTTTCCCCAGTCGAATCGCCAACTTATGGCCGCACTTGGGGCAATCTTCTTCTGTGAGTTCTTGAGTGACATCCGCGCGCTTGACCGTATCTCCAATCTCGCCGATCTTGGCTTTAAAGGGCCCCCAGAATTTTTCAAGCAAGGGGATCCACGCGGTCTCTCCTCGCGAGACCGCATCTAGCTCATCTTCCAATCCTGCCGTAAATCCATAGTCAACGTATTGAGTAAAAAACTGCGTGAGAAAACGATTGACAATACGCCCTACATCCGTAGGCCTGAAGCGCTTCTGCTCCAACGTCACATACTCGCGTGTTTGAAGGGTCGAGATAATTGCAGAATAAGTTGAAGGCCTGCCAATTCCATGTTCTTCCAGGGTTTTCACCAAAGAAGCCTCGCTGTATCGAGGGGGCGGCTCTGTGAAATGCTGCTCGGCTAAAAGATCCCGTAGCTCAATCAATTCCCCTTCTTTCAAATCTGGCAATAATTTATTATTGTCTTCTTCAGGGCTTGCATTTGCTGCATTCGAATGAGCATTCGAATGAGCAGGAGAGACATCATCAAAGCTCTCTTGATAGACCCGCATAAACCCTGGTTTGACCACTGTAGAGCCTGTCGCACGAAACAGACCTGTGGCTTGGTCATGCGAGGTCAGGAGGTTAATCGCCAGCGTGTCTAAAATCGCATGCGCCATCTGGCAGGCAATGGCCCGCTTCCAAATCAGCTGATACAGCTTAAACTGATCTGCATTGAGAAACGCTTTCACATCTTCAGGCTGCCTAAAGAAAGAAGTCGGCCGAATCGCCTCATGGGCTTCTTGGGCGTTTTTAGATTTCGTTTTGAAAAACCGAGGGGTTTCAGGCAGGTTTTCCACCCCAAATTTATCTAAAATATACCCGCGACAGTCAGACAAGGCCTCTTGGGAAAGATTGAGGGAATCCGTACGCATGTAAGAAATTAACCCCACAGTGCCCTCACCAATATCGATTCCTTCATAGAGCTGCTGAGCTACCATCATGGTTTTCTTGGTGCTGAACCCCAGCTTTCTGACGCCCTCTTGTTGCAGCGTCGAAGTTGTAAACGGTGGCGCTGGATATTGCTTGCGTTGCTTACGCTCAATGCTGTGTACCAAAAGCTGACCTTGGGAGGCAGCCAGCAGCACTTGTTTGGCTAAGAGCGCAGGCTCAGCGGACTCAAAGAAAAACTTTTCGACTTTTTGGCCTTGATACTCGACCAATTTCGCCTGAAACGGCACAGCCTGCTTGACACATTCCGCCGTCATGCTCCAGTACTCACGCGAGATAAACTTTTCAATTTCAATTTCACGCTCAACGATCAGGCGCAACGCAGGGCTTTGAACCCTCCCGGCTGAAAGTCCACGGCGAATCTTTTTCCAGAGTAAAGGAGATAAGGTGAAGCCCACCAGATAATCCAGCGCGCGCCTCGCTTGCTGGGCATTCACCAAGTCCATCAAAATATCTCTAGGATGCGCCACGGCTTCTTGAATTGCGGATTTTGTGATTTCATAAAACACCACACGCTTCACAGGCATCTCGCCCAACACCCGTTTTTGCTTTAACAGCTCATAGAGATGCCAGGAGATGGCCTCTCCTTCACGATCAGGGTCAGTTGCGAGAAACAGGCCATCAGCACCCTTCAATGCCCTTGCAATGGCATCCACATGCTTCGCATTGCGGGCAATGGTCTCGTAATGCATGGCAAACTGGGCATCTGGATCTACTGCGCCGGTTTTATTTTCCAAATCCCTCACATGTCCATAAGAGGCAAAGACTTCGTATTCTTTACCCAAATACTTTTGGATTGTTTTGGACTTCGCCGGAGACTCCACCACCACTACATATTTTGCCATGCTCACTACTCACATCGAAACTCATGTTCGCACATATCCGCCAGGGACGATCTTGACCCATCCTTCCAGCTCACCTATGAGCAGCATAGAGGATACTTGCGCCGCTTTCAATCCACTTCTTTGAATCAGGGCATCGATTGGTGTTTTTTCAGGTAAAAAAGCCGAAAAAAGCGCTGCATACTCCGGGGAGGGTGAGGATTTTAATTCTAAATCGGATTCTAAAATAGCTGTATTTTTATCTTGCGATAGCCCCTGAGAGGGGGGATGAGATTTGAAATTTGAGTGCGCGTTCTCGCCGAACTTAAACCCTAATTTAAAAGACAAAGCCAGCTGGCATTCGCGTAAAATATCTGCCATGCTCTCTACCAAAATGGCGCCTTGGCGCAATAATCCATGCGAGCCGCGACTGCGAGGGTCATGAATGGATCCGGGGATGGCAAACACATCACGCCCTTGCTCCAACGCCACACGCGCTGTGATCAAAGACCCACTTTTCTCTGCCGCTTCTACCACCAGTACCCCCAAAGCCAATCCGCTGATAATACGATTGCGCCGTGGAAACGTAATCTTACTGGGGGGTAATCTCAACGGACACTCTGAGATCAGCGCGCCTCCCTGATCAAGAATTTTATCCGCCAATCGCTGATGCTCTTTGGGATACAGCT
>JAHFRR010000100.1 GCA_023266165.1 Thiotrichales bacterium | reverse complement strand
GATTGACCACTTCAATCACGGTAGACTTGCGCATCTTGCGAAAGTTTTCTCGGATTCGGTCATAGATCACCACGGTATCATTCAGCGAGTACCCAATGATCGCCAAGACCGCGGCAAGCGCCGTAAGATTAAAGCTGATCTGAAAGAAAGAAAAAATGCCCATAATGACGATGGGATCATGCGCCAAAGCCACAGCAGCGCTTAAGGCAAAGCGCATTTCAAATCGCAGGGCAATATAAAGCATCGTTGCCAATACGGCCACCAGCATCGCCAAAAGGCCCTTCTGCGCCAAAGACGCCCCCACTTGAGGCCCTGTATAACTCACACTGACAATCTGAGCATCAGGGCCCAAAGACTTTGCCACCAGGGCTTTTAACGCTTCTTGCGCGCTGCTATGGGTATTTGAAAACACTTGCGTGCTCATAAATGCCTTGGGCGCCATGCGGATCATGACATCCTGAGGATTGCCAAACGTGACAACTTCTGCGTGTGGCACCCCCACTTGATTCAACCCTGTGCGGATCGCATTGAGATTCGGTTTCACCTCAAGGTAATGGGCCTGGATTTGGTAACCCCCCGTGAAATCCAATCCCCAGTTGATCCCTCGAGTCATCATAGACAGCAAAGATAACGCGACAAGAAGACAAGAAAACAAGGCTGTCCAGCGACGAATTCCTAAAAAGTCAACATGGGTTTTACGCTTAAAAAACTCCATTTTATACGCCACCCTTCTCTTTATTTTCTTTATTATTTTTTTCTTGCACGCGAATCCCAATCGACAGTGATTTGACACGACGCTGGCCGTAGAAGGCATTGACAAAGGTTCGCGTGACGACAATGGAGGTAAACATCGACGTGATAATTCCAATCATCAAGGTGACAGCAAAGCCTTGAACAGACCCCGTACCTATCGCAAATAAAATCACTGCAACGATCAGGGTTGTCATGTTCGAGTCCACGATGGTGCTGAAGGCGCGGGCATACCCTGCGTGAATCGCAACTTGGGGTGTCACGCCATTTTTCAGCTCTTCTCGAATCCGCTCAAAGATCAGAACGTTCGCATCAATGGCCATACCCACATTCAGGACAATCCCCGCAATCCCTGGAAGGGAGAGGGTTGCACCTGGGATCAAAGACATCACGGCGATAATAAAAATTAGGTTTAACATCAAGGCAATATTGGCGATCAATCCAAAGAATCGATAGTAAAATAAAATAAAGAGCATTACCAAAATCATGGCGACAAAAATCGAGATCGTACCCGTATGAATATTTTGAGCGCCTAAGGTCGGCCCAATCGTCTGCTCTTCAACAACCTGAACGGGTGCAGGGAGCGAGCCGGATCTGATGGTCAACGCCAAATCCTGAGCCATCCGATAATTGCCAATCCCGGTGATCTGAAAGTTATTCCCCAGCGCACTGTCAATGGTGGCAACGCTCACAACAGTTTGGTGTGTTTGCGTGACCGTCACAGATTTGCCCTGATGCATCACAGAGTGAAAGCTCTGGTCAACCAGGACAATGGCCATCGGATGTCCCACATGGGCGCTGGTGACCGCTGTAAAATGGCTGACTTCAGGGCCTGAAAGCGTGACATTCACCACCGGCTGATTGGTTTGGGAGTCAAAGCTGGCATCTGCACCCACGACAGAATTCCCGGTGATAATAATTTGATTTTGCAAAAGCACAGGCTCGCCCGTTTTATTCCGCAAAATCACTGTGCCATAAGGGATCTGGCCAGAGGCTGCCATGCTTTGATCGGAAGGGTTATCATCCACCAGCATGACCTTCAACGTTGCCGTACCCCCGATGATGGCTTTAGCGCGCGCAGCATCTTGCAAACCAGGCAACTCAATCACCACCTGATCGGAACCCTGTTTGGAAACGGATGCCTCAGAGACGCCCAAGGCATTCACGCGATTTCGCATGACCTGCACGGTCTGCTCTACGGCATATTGCTTGGCTTGGCTGGCGATAGCAGGATTTAAAGTGAGATGCAAAATCTGCGGATGCGCTGCATCTTGCGAGACCACTAAGCTTGGAAATTTTTGCGTGAGTAAAGCTTTGGCATGAATTGCTGCAGACACTGATAACAGCTGGATCTCCAGCCCCTCCCCTGACATCATTTTGAGGCTATCCCAAGGCAGATCCTCTGTACGCAAGAGCTGGGTGATCTCAGGCTGCATATTGGAGATTCGGTTGTCCAAGACAGACTGCATGTCAATATCCAGTAAAAAATACATGCCACCGCGCAGATCAAGCCCAAGCTTCATGGGGCTTGCACCTAAGGATTGGAGCCAATGGGGCGTATTAGGTGCGAGGTTAATCGCCACAGAATACGAATGCCCTAAGGCTTGCTGCAATACATTTTGCGCTTGCATTTGATCAGAATTATGATGAAAGCGCATTTCAACCGTATAAGGGCTGGCAGTCAGGCCAAAATAGGGAATATGGTTTTCTGAGAGCGTGTGCTCAATGGTGCTGATATTGGCTGGGCTGATGGGATTTCCGTTTTTCGGAGAAATCTGAACAGCAAGGCTTTCGCCAAATACGTTGGGGAGGGCATAGATCAACGCAATCAACACCAAAAGCCCAATCATAATCACTTTCCACGGCGCATTGTGATTCACGAGGGCTGCATTGTTGGGCTTGAACACGCCAGGTCTCCTGTTTTGTTTCTGTAAACGAGGCCCCTCTCCCTAACCCTCTCCCGCAAGGGGAGAGGGGAAAAGAAGGAGGGGCAGAGCTTTTTCCTAATATCCCCTCTCCCCTTGCGTTCGATGCTCAGGGAGAGGGGTAAAAACCTAAATCGATCCCTTCGGCAACACATTTCCAATGGCTTGCTTCTGGAACTTCATCACCACGCCCTCTGCCACACGCAGCTCAACTTTGGCATCATTCACACTCTCAATCACGCCATACACACCGCCTGTCGTCACGACTTCATCTCCTTTGCTCAAGCTGGAAAGCAAATTGCGATGCTCTTTTTGACGCTTCATTTGTGGGCGAATCATGAAAAAGTAGAAAATACCAATAAAGACGACCAACAAAATCAGCATTTGATAGTTCGGCCCTGAGGATTCTGGAGGAACTATCACACCGGCAAAAGCCATTTTCGAAAGCGACCCCAGCGCCAACACGCTTGCGATCAAACCCTTGACTCTATTTGAGATTTTTGAAGATTTCATACCATTATTCTCCTAATGCTTGTAAAACATATGCAGGAACTTCCTGCTTCAGATTGTCAAAGAAGGCTAAGACAAACGTGAGCAATGTACCCTTTTCTATCGCATTTCGCAAATCTTTCATGAGGTTTTGATAAAAAAATAAATTATGGATGGTGTTAAGCCTCGGGCCTAGCATCTCAGAGCAACGATCCAGATGGTGCAGATACGCCCGTGAATAATGCTGGCACGTATAGCATTGACAAGACTCGTCGATGGGTTTGGGGTCTGATTTGTATTGGCTGTTGCGCAACTTCATCACCCCGTGCGAGGTAAACAAATGGCTATTGCGCGCGTTGCGGGTGGGCATCACGCAATCGAACATATCGATCCCCAGACAAACACCCGTCACCAGATCCTCCGGTTTACCCACCCCCATCAAATAACGGGGTGCCTCTACAGGCAGCAATGGCGTCGTATCCCAGAGCATCTGATGCATCATCTCTTTGGGCTCTCCCACAGAAAGCCCACCGATGGCATAGCCATCAAAGCCAATTGCCTTCAGGCCTTCTACAGAGCGCTCGCGCAGATGCGAGTACATGCCGCCTTGGACAATCCCAAAGAGCGCATTCGGGTTCCCCTGATGCGCTGTTTTACAACGTCCGGCCCAACGCAGAGACATCTGCATCGAACGCTCAGCCTCTTCTACACTGGCGGGATAAGGCGTACATTCATCTAAGATCATCACAATATCAGAACCCAAAGCACGCTGGACTTCCATGGATTTTTCAGGGCTTAAAAAAATCTTCTTGCCATTAACAGGCGATCTAAAATGAACGCCCTCTTCCGTGATCTTGCGAAGCTCCCCCAAACTAAATACCTGAAACCCTCCCGAGTCTGTCAGAATGGGTTTTTCCCAATGCATAAAGCCATGCAGATCCCCTAGGCGTGAAATAATCTCAGTTCCAGGTCGCAACATCAAGTGAAACGTATTCCCCAGAATAATCTCAGCGCCTAAAGCCTTTAACTCCTCAGGTGTGACCCCTTTGACCGTTCCATACGTTCCAACAGGCATAAAAACGGGCGTTTGAATAGCGCCACGCACAAAGCGTAACTCGCCGCGTCGCGCACGACCTACTTGGTGTGATTGCTTGAACTTCATGAGCTCACCCCTCCCTCACCTGGGATCACATCATCTCCAGGGATCAGATCAGGGTTAGCCTCTGAAGATTGCATCATGGGAGCATCACTGACAGGCAGATTCTCGTGCTTGACCTGCCAGATCTGCAGCGCCTGGTTTTGCAAATACGCGGTACGCACCGCCACATAAGGGTCGATCGCGGTTTGCGTCAAAATCTCGTACTGGGGCAATACATCCGAGGCTCTCTGGGTTTGCGAGAGCGCTTGATAGGGCCAATAGACAGAACCGGAGGTATACGTGATGGGTGACATCAAATAATCGGGGAACAACCCAAGCATGTTAGACCCCGTCGAAGGCCCAAAAATCGGGAGAATAATGTAAGGCGTGGGCTCATCACTCCAGCGCTCCAGCGTCAAGCCAAACGATTGCTGGCGGGCATACAGCCCCACATGCGAGGCCACATCAAATAACCCTAGGCATCCCAACGTCGTATTGAGCAAGAAGCGCAGCGTGTCATCCCCCGCCCACCGGAAGTTCGCTTGCAAAAGATCATCGCCAATGGTGGGTACCATCCCCACGTTGCTCACCACATTACGAATTCCTGTCTGCACCACATCTGGCATTGCTTTTCGATATCCCGTCAGCAGAGGATCCCCTAGCGTATACAGCCCTTGGTTAAAGGCAAACATCTTGCGGTTGTAACCTTCATAGGGGTCAGCGGGATTTTTAGGGGTAGTCGCACACCCTGACAACACAGATATCACAACGCATAGCACACCCAAACTCATCCCGGTTTTGATTTTTTGCACCTACACACCCTCACCTCTAAACTCACGATGACAGCCGACAGCTTATCATCAATCTTAAAAAAGGGGAATTGGGTGAACTGTATAGGTTCAGGTATTTTGAGACTTTTGAGAAGCCTCCAATTGGTAGTGATGAATATACTGCATTGGGGTGAGTCCGTCGAGGGCTTGGTGGGGTCTGTAAGAGTTATATTTTTTA
>JAHFRR010000099.1 GCA_023266165.1 Thiotrichales bacterium | reverse complement strand
TTTGAGGGGGAGCTATGCGAGATTTGTCATTTTTTGGAAGAAAAAATGAGTTAGAGAGCTTAGCCTCTCTGACCCAGAAAAAAGTGTCAAGCCTCTTGGTTATCAGAGGGCGCAGAAGGATTGGAAAGAGCCGTCTTGTGAAGGAGTTTGCAAAAAAATATCGCTTTTTAAGCTTTGCAGGCTTACCCCCCACACCCAAAACCACGGCACAATCCCAACGCAATGTCTTTGCAGAGCAATTGGCTACCCATTTACATCTTCCAAAACTACACGCAACAGACTGGGGTGTTCTATTTTCTTTCTTAGCCAAAGAAACTCAGCAAAAAACTCAGCAAGGCCGAGTGGTGATCTTATTTGACGAAATCTCTTGGATGGGCTCAAAAGATCCAGATTTTCTCGGTAAATTGAAGCATGCTTGGGATACAGAGTTCAGTGAAAATCCTGAATTGATGCTGATTCTCTGTGGAAGTGTCTCAGCATGGATTGAAGAAAACATCTTGAAAAGTACTGGATTTATGGGACGTCTCTCCCTGGTATTAGACCTCAATGAGCTGAGCGTTCCAGAGTGTAATCAATTTTTCAAAGGCATTGGATTTCGCGGAAATGCTTATGAAAAATTTAAAATTTTGTCTGTCACGGGGGGTATCCCTCGATACTTAGAAGAAATAAAGTCAGATCGGTCTGCTGACGAAAACATCAAAGAACTCTGCTTTGTCAAGCATGGCGTTTTATTGAGAGAGTTTAAGGAAATCTTCCTGGATATCTTTGCACGTCGTAGTGTCATGTATCAGAAAATTGTTGATAGCTTGGTGAGTGGGGGTAAAGAATTTTCTGACATTGTTAGCGAACTTGACCAATCCAAAGGCGGGCGATTCAGTGAATATCTCAGTGACTTGGTACTATCAGGTTTTATCAGTCGAGACCATACCTGGAACATCAAAGAAGGCAAAGCATCTGCTTTAAGCCATTATAGACTCTCTGACAACTATCTCAGATTCTATCTGAAATACATTGCGCCTAATCTCAATAAAATAGAGGGTAAACACTTTGAGCATCAATCTCTCTCTGTTTTACTGGGGTTTGAGAGCATCATGGGCTTACAGTTTGAAAACATGATTCTCAATAATCGTGATTTTATTTGGGAGAAATTACATCTGTACCCCTCTGAGATTATCACCAACAACCCTTATTTTCAAAGGCCTCAATTGAGGAAGAGAGGGTGCCAAATTGACTACTTAATCCAGACTAAAGCAAATGTCTTATACGCTTGCGAAATCAAATTTTTACGACAAGAGATCCAATCAGATATCCTCGATGAAATGAAGAAGAAAATAGCCGACTTTTACTTACCAAGAGGGTTTTCTATCATGCCCGTCCTCATTCACGTGAATGGTGTCAGTGAGGCTGTCATAGAAAGCGGTTACTTTAGCCATATCATTGATTTTAAAGAGCTTCTCGAGCGTTCCTATTGAGCTCCCATGAGTTCCCATTGAGTTTCTGGAAGACCTCTTCTGGATTAATGCGCCTCTTCCCAATTAGCACCTACACCTATCGAGACCTCTAAAGGCACCTCCAGGGCTAATGCTTGTGTCATCCAGGTTTTTAATTGCGGGATAAAGGCTGTGACATACTCCGTTTTGACCTCAAACACCAGCTCATCATGGACTTGCATGATCATCTGGACAGGCAATTGCTGCTGCTGGATTTCACGGTCGATGACAATCATGGCACATTTGATAATGTCTGCAGCCGTTCCTTGCATAGGCGCGTTGATAGCTGCACGCTCAGCGCCTTTGCGCATCATTGGGTTTTTGCTCTGGATCTCAGGCAGGTACAGTCGACGACCCAGCAGGGTCTCAACATAGCCTCTTTGCGCCGCAACCTCTCGCGTCTGTGTCATATAATTTAAAACACCTGGATAACGTTTAAAATAGAGATCCACATACGCCTGAGCATCCGTTCTTGAAATGCCTAACTGCTTCGCCAACCCAAAGGCTGACATGCCATAGATCAAGCCAAAATTAACCGCCTTAGCTTGACGTCGCATCTCCCCTGTGACTTGATCTAAAGGGCACCCCGAAACCTCTGCGGCGGTTGCTTTATGAATATCTTTTCCCTCACGGAAGGCTTTCAAAAGCGCGGGATCTTTTGACAGATGTGCCATGATTCTCAACTCAATTTGAGAGTAATCCGCGGAAACCATTTGATACCCAGGAGGCGCGATAAAAGCAGATCGAATCGCCCGTCCTTGCTGGGTTTTGATGGGAATATTTTGCAAATTAGGGTCGGATGACGACAATCGGCCTGTAATCGTTCCTGTTTGATGATAATGCGTATGAATGCGCCCTGTTTTGGGTTCGATCTCCAAAGGCAGCCTGTCTGTATAAGTCGATTTGAGCTTGCTGAGATGTCGATGCTCTAAAAGCAATTGGGGAAGCTCATGGTCAAACGCCAGTTCTTCCAAGACTTCTTCATTGGTAGAAGGCTGCCCGCCTGGGGTTTTCTTGAGGATCGGAAGCTTTAAAACCTCAAACAAAATCCCCTGCAGTTGCTTGGGAGAGCCCAAATTAAAGGGTTGCCCTGCTAAAGTATGAACGGTGGTTTCCAAAGTTTGAATTTTCTGGGCCAACGCGAGACTTTGATGTTTTAATACTTCTGCATCAATCAAAACACCCGTCAACTCCATACGTGCCAAGACAGAGAGCATAGGCATCTCTACCTCTTGAAATAATGCAAGAAGCCCAGAGGAAGGGCTTAAGTGGGCCTGAAAATAATGATAGAGACGCAAAGTCAGATCCGCATCTTCCGCACTGTAATGAGTCGCTTGTTCGATAGGAACTTGATCAAACGATATTTGCTTCGCACCTTTACCCGTCAAGTCTTCGTAAGATCCTACCGCCAGCTTCAGATGGCGTTGAGCCAGCGTTTGCAGATCATGGCGCGTTTGACCACTCTCTAGAATATAAGAGGCCAGCATCGTATCAAACATCAGAGGGCTTAGCGCAATCCCCAGCTGGCTCAGTACTTTTGCGTCAAACTTAAGATTCTGACCTACTTTAGCAATATCAGGATTCTCTAAAATGACTTTTAAGTCTTGCAACGTTTGCGCATAGGGCAGTTGTTGAATATTCTCCAACATCGTGTCATGTTGCAGAGGAATATAGAGTGCCTCAAAGGGCTGAATCGCAAAAGAGATTCCAATCAAACGCGCTTGAAAAGGGTCTAAGCTACTGGTTTCAAGATCGACGCTGAGGATTTTGGCCTGTGATAATTTCTCACGCCAAAGATTCCACAGCGCTGGGGTGTTCACACACACGTAGTGCGCATCTTGAGAGACCTGCTCAGGCTCACAGATCGGCATTGCGCTCTTCTCATACGTGCTGAGATTGGATTTTATTTCTTTGAGCCAGCTATGCAGCTCGAGATCTGAAAACGCCGCGTGCAAAAAAGCCGTGTCTCGAGGTTGCATGCACAGGGCATTCCAGTCCAAGGGGAAATCCACCTGGCAATTGAGGGTTACCAACTGCTTGGAAAGATCCAGCAGAGGGAAATTGCCCCTGAGATTCTCCCCTACTTTACCCAAAATCTCATGGGCATGCGCTTTGAGAGCGTCCACAGTGCCATACTGGGCAAGCCATTTTGCCGCCGTTTTGGCCCCAACACCGGGGACACCTGGAATATTGTCAGAGCTGTCCCCCGTCAAAGCCAGAAAATCAATGATCTGATGGGCATGAACACCAAATTTTTCAAACACATAGGCTTCATCCATCATCACGTTTTTCATGGTATCAATGATCTTGACCCCTGGCTGGATCAACTGGGCCAGGTCTTTATCGCCCGAAGAAATTAAAACGTCAATACCTCGCGCTAACGCTTGATATGCCAGGGTTCCAATCACATCATCCGCTTCAACCCCTGAGACCATCACCAGAGGATACCCCAGTGCTTGAATGATCTGGTGCAGGGGTTCGATCTGCACTTTCAAACCTTCTGGCATAGCGGCTCTATGGGCCTTGTAGTCAGGATACAACGCATGGCGGAAGTTCTTGCCTTTGGCATCAAAGACCACGGCGATATGCTCACACGGATGTTGAGCACACAGCTTTTTCAACATGTTCAGCACACCCAAAATAGCGTGGGTAGGCTGTCCCTTGGAGTTACTGAGCTCCGGCAATCCATGAAATGCCCTGAAAAGATAAGACGAGCCATCAACGAGGGTCAACGTTTTTCGAGAGGAAGGGGTCATATCACAAAGCCTGGCGTGTTAAAAATCTGTAACACAGATGGTATCAGAAAAACTAAGAAATAGGGATGCTCAGATCAGCCCAAATCAGTTCCTCAAAACCCCCATTTGCCTTTAAACACAATTCCGCTATAATCCGCGGCGAGAACATTTGAAATATTTGAAATAGAGGCCGAGATTTTGACAGAGACCCCCCCATTCGAACATCTGCCCCCACAAGGGACACCTGAGTTTCGCAATTACACACTGAACTTCGGCCCACAACACCCTGCTGCACATGGTGTTCTACGTTTGATTCTGGAGCTAGATGGCGAGACTGTCATGCACGCCGACCCGCATATTGGGCTTTTGCACCGAGGCACAGAGAAGCTTGCTGAAACCAAGCCCTATAACCAAAGCATTGGGTATATGGATCGGCTGGACTATGTCTCTATGATGTGTAATGAGCACGCGTACGTCATGGCGATTGAAAAGCTGGCAGGTGTAGAGGTGCCGATTCGAGCTCAGTATATTCGCGTGCTGTTTTCAGAGATCACCCGAATTCTCAATCACTTGATGTGGGTGGGTGCCAATGCCCTAGACTTAGGGGCAATGTCTGTCTTTCTGTATGCCTTCCGGGAGCGAGAAGATCTGATGGATTGCTACGAGGCAGTCTCAGGTTCTCGCATGCATGCTACCTATTTTAGGCCAGGCGGGGTCTATCGCGACCTGCCCAATGCCATGCCCCAGTACGAACCCAGCCATTTTCGATCTGCTCAAGATTGCAAAAATTTAAATAAAAACCGCCAAGGGTCTTTACTGGATTTTATTGCGGATTTTACAGAGCGATTCCCCAGTTGTGTGACCGAATACGAAACCCTGTTGACACACAATAGAATTTGGAAGCAACGCACGGTGGGCATTGGAGTTGTGACGAAAGAAAGAGCGCTGGCACTGGGTTTTACGGGCCCTATGGCGCGCGCCTCAGGTGTTGAGTGGGATCTACGTCGAAAGCAGCCCTATGAAGTCTATGATCAATTAGACTTTGAGATTCCTGTAGGGACTCATGGAGATTGCTATGACCGATATTTAGTTCGCATGGCTGAGATGCGGGAGTCCAATAA
>JAHFRR010000098.1 GCA_023266165.1 Thiotrichales bacterium | reverse complement strand
GGTTTATTCGATTTCAATTTGAGACAGGGGATGCCTCAGGGCATAACATGGCGACCAAGGCTGCACAGGCGCTCTTAGAGTATTTGCTCACGCAATTTTCAGATCTCCAGTATGGTTCTATTTCAGGGAATCTCTGCACCGACAAGAAAAACTCCGCAATCAATGGGATTTTAGGGCGCGGACACCATGTGATCGCTGAGGTAAACCTCCAAGCTTCGCTATGCCAAAAGTATTTGAAAGCGACCCCTGAAGCCTTAGCGCAGCTCAATCTTGAGAAAAATTGGGTAGGCTCTGTGTTATCAGGGGGGGTGCGTACAGCCAACGCGCATTTCGCCAATGCCCTCTTGGCCATCTACTTAGCCACAGGGCAAGATGCTGCAAATATTGTCGAAGGCTCTCAAGGCTTTACGTTGACACGTGTTCTGCAAGATGGCTCACTGTATTTTTCAGTTTCCCTACCCCATCTGATCATTGGCACCGTGGGTAACGGCAAGCATCATCCTGAGATCCAGCAAGCGTTGGAAAAGATGGGGTGCGCAGGCTCAAAAAGCCCTGGGGAAAATACTGCTCGCTTGGCCTCGATCATCGCGGCCGCCGTACTGTGCTCAGAGTTATCTCTTCTGGCTGCTCAAACCAACCCAGGCGAGCTGGTCAGAAGCCACTTGGCACTCGAACGCGCATCCTCTCACAAGGAACCCTCTCATGTCACACCCTGAAATCTCTAGACCCATTTCCAAACCCATGTCTATCCCCATAGGGATTGATGCTATTAGCTTCTCTACCAGCCCTTTTATGGTTTCCCTGAAAGACCTGGCCCGCGCGCGCCAGGTGGAAGACGACAAATACACGTTAGGATTGGGCGTGCACCAGATGGCCGTCACCCCGCCAGATCAAGACACACTGACTTATGGCGTCAATGCAGCCTCTCAAGTACTGCACTCTTGCACGCCCTCTCAGATCGCTCAAATCCACACCGTGCTCTTCGCCACAGAAAGTGGAATAGACCAGTCTAAAGCAGCAGGAATTTATCTCCACCAGCTGTTGAAGCTCCCTAGACGTTGCCGTGTGGTTGAGCTCAAGCAAGCATGCTATGGAGGAACGATGGCTCTTCAAATGGCCAAAGCCCTCGTTCATCAAAATCCTACCGAGTCCGTTCTGATCATCATGAGTGATGTGGCCCGCTATGGGCTTTCTACCCTTGGAGAATCCTCTCAAGGAGGAGGTGCTATCGCCCTGATGATTTCAGCGAACCCTAGAATTCTCGCTTTGTCTGATGCCTCTGGCTATGTGACAGAAGATGTTATGGATTTTTGGCGCCCAAACTATCGAGACGAGGCCTTGGTTGATGGCAAATATTCCATTGATGTCTATCTTCGGGTCTTGAAAGAATGCTGGCAGGATTATTCTCAATTAAGCCAGTTGGGCTTTTCAGACCATCAAGCGTTTTTGTTTCACACGCCGATCCCTCGCTTGGCAGAGAAAGCCTATCAAAAATTAAGGCTCACCGCAGGGATTGCGAAAACAGATCCTGACCCCTTGGCTGAGAACCTAGAGCGCGCTTTACGCTACAGTCGAATCATTGGCAATTGTTACACAGCATCGCTTTATATAGGCCTGTGCTCTCTGTTAGATCACGCGCAAGACCTGACAGATCAACGCATTGGGTTCTATAGCTATGGCTCAGGGTGCTCGGGAGAATTATTTTCAGGTATGATCCAGCCAGGCTATCAAACCGCTTTGCATCGAGAGACTCATACCCAATTGTTGAAGGCTCGAACCTTAATTGATATCACAACCTACGAGCACTATTATCAATTCCCCTATCGTACAGATGGCTCGCACCAAGTGCTCCCCAAAACCCAAACCTCAGGGTGTCGCTTAGCAGAAATCCGGGATCACCAGCGTATTTATGAAATGGTTTAAGGCAGGTTGACATGAAACCTACCTCCATTCTCTGCAAAGCCCCTGGTAAATTGATTTTATCGGGCGAACACGCGGTGCTCTTGGGCGCACCTGTCCTCGCAACTGCCGTGAGCCTCTATGCCACCACCACCCTCACGCCTTACTCGTTGTCAGATATTTGCTTCGATCTCATCAATCTTAAACATAAGCGCGCCCATACACGCCAGGCCTTGCATCGCTTGAGTGCACGGCTTCAAAAAGACTATCAGCGTTTTCGCCTAGGGGAGATTGGCATTCGACGCGTCGTCCAAAAACCTTTCGAGCTGGTGGAGTATACCGTCTCACATTTCTTAGATCGCTTTGAGGAAAAACGCAAAACAGGCGTGCACATCCATCATCACTCTGATATCCCTGTAGGCTGTGGCATGGGCTCTTCTGCCGCCAGCATTATCAGCACCAACTGGGCTTTAAATCAATTTTATGAAAAAAATTTAACCCTGGAATCCATGCTAGCCTTGAGTTTGGATGCTGAAAACCTGCAGCATGGGTACTCCAGTGGAATCGATCTTTTCATGGCAACCCATGGAGGAACCTGGTTGATAGACGGCGCGCAGCATACACCCCTTTCTTTGTCTTCGAAGCTCCCTTTATTTTGGGTGAATACCGGCACTCCGCAATCCAGCACAGGAGAGTGTGTAGCGTGCTCAAAAGCTTATTTTGCAAAGCATCCAGACAGTATTGCACAATTTCGAGCAGTCACAGAAGCGATGGCACACGCCCTGGACTCAGACCATCTTCAAGGGTTAAAGCAGGCTTTTTGGCAAAACCAGGATTTACTCACCTTACTGGGTGTTGTCCCTCTTAAAATCCAAAACTTTCTCGCGCTGCTTAAAGCAGACAATCTTGCGGGTAAAGTCTGTGGTGCCGGGAGTGTTGCCGGGGAGCGTGCGGGTATGCTCCTACTCTGTGGCGATCAGGACCTTCTGACAGCACATTGCCAAAAAGAGGGATGGATATTGAATCCGTTGGTGATTGCGAAGAAAGGAGTGGAGAGTCAAGCACTTTCTACCCCATCCCATGTGCCTTAACTTCCCCTGAATGCGATAATAGCTGCGAATAAGGTGCGAATAGGCTTGATTATCTTGTAGTCCACAGGTAAGATAGAGATGCCTCTTTTGATGAGTATAGATTTTTTTAAAACTTTCTTTCCTTCAACCTATTGTGAGTGTTAAAATGGCCCTGGACTTATTTGATAAAAGATCAGATCATACGTTTTTATATGATCAAGGTACTCTTATAAGAGAGAAAAATTTTTCTCCTGAAGTTCATCGTGAAACATTACTCTCGCGACTGGATCAGTTCATTTGTGGTGATTCTTTAGAAATTATGCGTCAGTTGCCTGATCAATGTATTGACTTAGTTATCACATCCCCCCCTTATAATTTAAAAAATTCCACAGGCAATGGCATGAAAGATGGGAGAGGAGGCAAGTGGAAAAATGCAAGCCTTGTTAATGGATATGCGAACTATGATGACAATATGCCTCACGAAAAATATGTGGCATGGCAAAGAGCATGTTTAACAGAAATGTTACGTGTTATCAAAGATGATGGGGCAATTTTTTATAACCATAAGTGGCGAGTCCAGGGGGGCTTACTGCAAGATCGTCAAGATATTGTTTCGGGGTTCCCTATTCGTCAAGTAATTATCTGGAGGCGTAAAGGGGGGATAAATTTTAATGCGGGATATTTTTTACCCACGTACGAAGTGATCTATTTGATTGCGAAACCCAAGTTTAAGCTGGCCCCAAAAGCAAATGCCTACGGGGACATATGGGAGTTTATGCAAGATATGAATAATCCACATCCCGCACCATTCCCACAAGAGCTCATTGAAAGAGTGATTAGCAGCACAACCTCACAGCTTGTGCTTGATCCATTTATGGGGAGCGGCACTACTGCTGCGGCTGCTCAAAAACTTAAAAGGCACTTTATTGGTATCGAAATATCTCAAAAATATTGCGATATGGCAGAGCGACGTTTAAAAGGGCAGGAGTGGCACCATGAGAGATGAGAGTACAGCCATAGATAATGTTCGAAATATAGAGGACAACGTGCTCCAAAACCCATGGCGCAATGCATATTGGTTTGCCAGAATGCTGATTAATGGCGATAAATACGGTGCAATTGGCAAGGAAAGCAAGTTGCTCACCCATGTCTGCTCTGCATTACAGACAGTAATGGAAGACAGAGTGCAGACAGCTGACGTGAAACTAGATTTGGCGAAAGGCGTTATTAAGGAGTTGCTTGGAAGAAGATTTGCCCGTACAACAGGAAAAACTGCGAGGATTCACTTATTTCTCGAAGACCTTTTTCTTAAATTAGAAACCATCAATGATGTTTTTGTATTTATTGTAACAGCACAAAATATTTTGATTCCCATCAATGAAGCATTAAGTGGCATCCCGAATGATGACAAAGCCTACACAGAAGCAATTGCCAAAGCCTACCTTGAGAAGTTAGGTGATGCTGCTTTAGCAACAGTCATTAATATCTGGGATGATGCAGGCGTGGTAGGATGCTTGAATGCAGAGCGTGTTGCGGTGGTGCGAGGTTTTACACACTTACGCCGCGACATTTTTCAAATGCCTGAGCATGAAGCAAATATGATTTTAACTGCCTATCTTCAGGAGTTTGAGCGCCGCTTGGGACAGAAGCGTAAAGGCAGAGCTGGAGGTAGCCTTGAGAATGTGGCTAGTTTCTTATTTGACTATTATCATGTTCGAGCTGAGCACAGGCCAGAGCATTTTCAAGCGGATATTGAAGTCGATAAATGGATTCGCTGTAAGGATAAGTGGCTGATTGGGATTTCTTGTAAAAGAACTTTACGAGAGCGTTGGAAGCAAGTTTCTAGTGCTAGCTCAGAAACACTCAGTAAGTTTAAAATCAAAGAAATATGGCACTTAATCACTTATGACGAAGACTTGAGTGATGAAAAATTAACGTCGTTGGGCAGTCAACGCCACATATTTTATTTGCGAGATGACAGCCGAAGATTGGACAATGCCATGAACCACGTTGGAATGAAAGACTATGTTCGTCCTATTTCCCATTTTATTCGCGACATTCAGCATGAGCAAAGCTAGGTTGTTTTTTTCTTCCTTCACAAGAAGCAAAGAAGATGCGCACATATGGCGGAGAGGGAGGGATTCGAACCCTCGATAGCGTTTTGTATCGCTATACTCCCTTAGCAGGGGAGCGCCTTCGGCCACTCGGCCACCTCTCCGTTTGAGGGGGCATTGTACCCTTTTTTAAATTCAAGATGCAATAGCCTTTGCCTATAATGTTAACCCAAAGTAGTAATGTCCGCTTTGCGCAAAGTTAAAATGTCCGCTTTCAATGAGAGTGGAGATAGTGATGACAGAGAGGGTATGGGGAATGAGTCAGCGGGAATGCGATTATTT
>JAHFRR010000012.1:16100-18655 GCA_023266165.1 Thiotrichales bacterium | reverse complement strand
GACCAAAGACTTGCTTCGATCCCAGCTTTTTTCTTGCAAGGCAACGCGATCTTCTACAGCATCATAGTTAAAATAATCAAAATCCGTGTACAGTTGTTTGGACAGCGTCGTTTTGCCACTCTGTCGTGGCCCGCTCAGCAACACAATTTTTTCAGCCAAGGACTCTTTGACATCAGATTGGACATGTCTTTTCATTTGACCACAATGCCTCGAAAATCATATAGGTCTGACTATTATGACTTATAGGCAAGAATAGTCAACCCCTGACTCACACAGACATCCATCTAATTTTCTTTTGAGAAAGCAAGATATTCATGCGCTGGCCTGCTCGGATTCCCCTATCAAATCTCGCACACGATCAATATGGCGACGTACCAGCGTGGTTTCCCCCAGCTCTGTCAGATATTTGGCATTGTTAAAGCGACCATCAGTATAGTTAGACACTTTGCCCTCATCAATCGCTGTCACCACTTGCGCGATACCTGCAGGCAAATCCCAATGAGGTTCAAACCTCAATAACAGACGAATTTTGGTAAAATCCACTCGATAATTACGACGATCACCATCTTGACCTAACTCAAGAATCTCTGCATCAGGAACTTGTGCTTGAATTAGCTCAGCCACTTGGCCCAGTGTATGATTTTGATGTTCGCTCCCCACATTAAACACTTGGTCTTTTACCTGATGGATAGGCGCTTCTAGCGCTTTAAAGACAGAAAGTGCGGCATCATCAACATGTAAAAAAGGTCGCCATTGATCGCCACCATACAGCGTAATTTTTTTATCAAACTTGGCTTTCGCAGTTAAGAGGTTGACCACTAAATCAAACCGAGTACGCCCTGATAATCCATAGATGGTACTAAATCTCAAAATCACAGGAGAAAATCGATCATTGGCCATCGACAGCAAAACCTGCTCACATGCAATCTTCGTGCGAGCATAAAGAGAAACAGGGTTGAGTTTAGATTTTTCATTTAAGAACTCATCACTGGCACCATAGACTGAGCAGGTACTCGCAAAGATAAATCGCTGAATGCCATAGCCCTTACAGGCTTCTGCAATCATCCGTGTCGCCAGCAAATTAACTTCAACTGTGAAATGCTCATCAATGGCACAAGCAGGGTCTCCCACAATTGCCCCCAAGTGAATCACAGACCCCATACCCCGCAACGCTTCAACGACTTTATCAATCTGCCGAAAGTCTGCTTTAATAATTTCAAGATGAGGATGATCACGGTATTGTTCTATAGACTCTTCGCCATAGACGAATAAATCCAATAACCGAACAAAATACCCTTTTTCTAACAATTTCGGCAACAAGGCAGAGCCAATATACCCAGCACCTCCAATGACCAATACGCGTTTCTCATCAAAAACCACAGGGTGACGATCATGCTCAACAGCCACTACAACTCTTCGCCAAACAACAGACCACAAACGCGACCCCTCTACAGCAAGCAGACTGATCATCCATGCACTCATAAACGTTGTTCTCGCCAGAGACCCACCCACCAGATAATTCGTTGCAGCCAACAGAAGATACACTAGAGTTACCGCTTGAAATACCACAACTGCTTTATAGCGACTCTGATAAAACCGTCCTCGCGTATAAAACCCATTGAGCGTAAACACACATACTGTCAGTATGCTCAAAGCCAAAATCCAACCCCAATAAAATGCTGCATGATGCCAAAATGCCAGCACAGACTCATGCCCAAGCCCTCCTTGATCGGCACCTGACAACAAAGATTGCAGCACAGCACCCAAAATGAATGCTAGATTCATCACAATCAAGTCCACAAGCACCCGTAATAACACGGCAGGGGTCCATTTCATTTGTTTATTCCTCATCTCTCGACATTTTATTTAACTGCTAACTTTAAAATCGCTTGAACCGCAGCCACCACCCGATCCATATCTTCCAATTCCAGTGTAGGATGAATTAAAAATAAAAGTGTAGTCTCGCCCAACTCTTTTGCAACCGGTAAGCGCTCTACAGGCCTAAGCCCTGCGTATTCAAAACAGTTCTCAAGATAAATCTCGCTGCAGCTCCCTGTAAAACAGGCAATACCCTGGCTATTGAGCGTCTGCATGATTTTATCTCGAGACCCGTCAGGTTTTAACATTTCAGGCTTTACAAAAACATAGTATTTATAATTTGCATGTTGAAGATGTTCAGGCGGGCGCACCACTCTCAGACCTGCAATCTTCTCAAAGCCTGCATGCAACCTATTCGCCAACTGAGTTCTTTTCTCTATCCAACTGGGCAGCTTTTCCAATTGCTTGCGCCCAATAGCCCCTTGCATTTCCGTCAAACGCCAATTGGTTCCAAAGCTTTCATGCAACCATCGAAACCCTGGCGGATGGTCTTTGTGATACACGACATCATAATCTTTTCCATGATCTTTCAGCGCCCACATTTTTTTCCAAAGCGTTTCATCGGAAGTTATTACCACACCGCCCTCTCCCCCCAGCGTCATAATCTTATCTTGGCAAAAAGAAAAAGACCCAATATGACCCCAGCTCCCTACTTTCTTGCCTTTATAGACCGCCCC
>JAHFRR010000012.1:11099-16090 GCA_023266165.1 Thiotrichales bacterium | reverse complement strand
TTGTGTTTTTTGGCTAACTCCATAATCTTATCCATTTCACAAGGCCATCCGGCCAGATGAACAGGAATAATCGCTTTTGTTTTAGACGTGATTTTTTTGGCAATACTCTCGGCTGTAATATTTTGTGAATCTCGATCTACATCTGCAAAAACAGGAGTCGCACCACACATGACAATACAGCTGGCACTCGCCATAAACGTGCGAGGTGTCGTGATCACCTCATCACCTGGGCCCACCCCCAATACCCTCAAGGCAGCTTCCAAGGTGACTGTTCCATTGGTCATCGCAATCGCATACGGCACACCAATATATTCCGCAAATTCTTTTTCAAACTGACGGCATTCTTGACCCGTCCAGTAATTCACTTTTCCGGATTTTAATACCTGAACGACAGCGTCTATCTCATCTTGGGCAAAGTGAGGCCACTGGCTCATTTGAATCTCCTTTTTCCGGCTAAAAATACAGAAACAGATACATCATGCCAAAAATTTGGGGGGAGAGGGAGGGGCGCACAAAAGTTCCTGGTATTCTAAACCTCTTAAAAAATCCAATGCGATAGATCAACCACCGTTGCACCCCAAGAATACCCAACCCCAAAACCTACTAACATCACCCGTTTCTTATGTTGTAGTATCCCTGCTTTCTGAGCTTCTTTGAGTGCAATGGGAATACTCGATGAAACGGTATTCCCACAAAAATCCATTGCAACCCAAAATTTATCATGCGAGATGTTCATTTTCTTACGTAGATGTTCCAGCATATAGGCATTCGCCTGATGAAACACAAATAACTCGATCTGATCAAACGCGATACTCGCTTTATGTAACGCACTCTCAATAACAGCGGGCACAACATCTAAGGTAAATTTAAAGATCTCCGGCCCATTCATACGCAAATACGGATCCATATCACTGTTGCTATATCGCATTCCACGCCCTGATACACATAAATTCTCTGCGCCACGACCGTCTGTCCCATATGCCACAGGAAAAATAGCCTCTGTATCGCTCTTAACACCTACCAAAAGCGTTGCAGCAGCACCATCTCCAAAGAGGGTTCTCACTGATTTATCGCTGGGCTCAATCAGCTTCGTGTAAGTATCTGCTGTTAGCAATAAAACAGCATGAGCCTGACCCGACTCAATGAGCCCCTTCGCGAGAGACAATCCATAGATAAAGCCAGAGCATCCTAAATTAAAATCCAAGGCTCCAATAGAGGATGGTAAGCCAAGTCTCTGTTGGATAATACAAGCACTGGTTGGCAGTAAATAGTCGGGCGTTTGCGTGCAAAACAAAAGAAAATCCACTTGATCTATCTCAATGACCTTGCTGGCTAACAGTTTTCTCGCTGTTTGAACCGCCATATCAGAAGCAAATTCATCAACAGCAGAAATATGTCTCTCACAAATACCCGTTTTTGCGAGAATCTTTTCAGACGAAAACTCTGGAAAATGCTTCGTCAAGCTTTGATTATCGAGAATCGAGGCTGGTAAGTAATATTCCACTGCACGAATATATGCTTTTTGCATCACATCAACCTTTTTGCAGGAACACCAACAACTGTAGTATTTGGAGGGACATCACACATCACTGCACTGCCAGCACCAATAATAGCATCATCTCCTACTGTTTTTCCTGGAATAATACAGGCATGAGAACCCATGAACACTCGCTTGCCTAATTTGACATGCCCTGTGATATCGCAGTGCGCACTCACAGTACAACCATCCCCAACCTCAGCATTGTGGCCAACACTTGCCGCAATATTCACAGAAACAAAATCGCCCAACTTAGCATTATGTGCAATATAAACAAAAGGCGCAATAATCAGCCCTCGAAGATGATGAATAGCACCTAGAACAACTGCAGACGGATGCACAACATTAATAAACTGTGCACCTCGTTGCTCAAGCTCAGTTACAACGGCTATTCTAGCACTCGATGAACCTATGCTACACACAAAGACATCACCCTCAGTAGGACAATAGTTCTCTATGGTGCCCAAAACATCTTTATCCGTTTTAATATCGTCAATAAACCCCTTTATAAAAAAATCCGCCTTTTGAGTCGCTAGCCAGCTTGCAATTTCACAACCTGAACCCCCTTTGCCGACAATAATGACTTGCTTCAAACTCAGCCCTCCTCTCTCATCATTTTCATATAATTTGTCTCAAATGCTAGTATGCGCTCTTCATCTTTCGATAAAAACCCGCTGCACCTATTCGTTTTTTTCACCCCTTCTTGTACCGCTTCACACACAACCAAATCCTCTTCAAAAACTTGACGATTAAACTCAACTGCTTGAGAATTAAAAGCTTGTATGACTGGGTGCCCTGCATGATTCGGAAGCTCTGCAGCAAAAACATAACTGGTAAAGACAGTTTTTTCTGCATCAATTGGCTTAATTTGTTGAATGGCAATACTTGTTCCAAAAGCCGAAGCAATTGTCATATTTGGAAAAATCAATTGATGATGGTAATCCTCAACATGCCAAGAGCGTTCCTGCATTAAGTCAGGCAACTTTTTAAAATCATTTAACTTAACCTTGAAAGTCATTTGATCACTGGAATGCAATCCTTGAAAGCCGAATTGGGACGATTGAATATCCACTTTATACAGAGTTTCAGGGTGAACTTGTCGTACATGGTACTCTTCCAATGTATTTTCTGTTACAATCTTCCAGTTCGCCCTGATCGTCATTTCATTAGCATCAAGCTGAGAGCCCATTGCGTGGCTGACAGTTTCTAAAAAACTATAGGTTTCACCAAGATATGCTTTCAAATTAGGCCCAACTGCATGACTTTTTAAAAAAATAAAACGACCTACTGTTTCCACTTGAAACGCTTTGAGCGCCAATGAAGACATATCACCCATCTCACCAAACTGCTTTTTACGCGGAATAGCATAAGGAGCACCTGCATGGTCATAAGTCCAACCATGATATGGGCACTGTAATGGGCCCATGCCTTGTTTTTCTAAACAGATCTTACTAAATCGGTGTGAGCATATATTCAAAAAAGCACGTAGAGTCCCTGAAAAATTCTTAATAACGACAGGTTCTCCAAAATAATCAAAAGTCATGTACTGCTCTGGCATCGTTATATGATCTGTAAAACCCACAAAAACCCAAGACGCATGAAACAGCTTCTCAATCTCTCGATCAAAAACGATAGGCTCATGGAAAAAACTGGGTGGAATTAAAGTTGTTTGCGCTTCTATACTCATACCGCTGTATAACCTCCATCTACTGTCAAACAAGTCCCTGTAATCCATTTTGCCGCATCCGATAAGAGAAAAGCTATACTATTAGCTACATCGATAGACTCTCCAAGACCTAACAAATGCGCATGCTCGATTAAAGCAATCTGCTCCTTGCTCATCATGTCAAATAGTTTATCAGACATTGGGGTCTTCACGACTCCTGGTAATACAGCATTCACACGAATATTTTCTGGGGCCAGCTCCACAGCCAAAGACTTAGTTGCTGCAATGACAGCCCCTTTGCTAACCGCATAAGGTGTTACTCCTGCCTGACCCACCACCCCCATCACCGAAGATAAGAGAACAATAGATCCAGGCCGTGCAGATATCTGTTTTTGGCGAAATGCTTTCGCAAGCATCAGCCCTGAGGTAACATTCACTTTTAAAATATCAGCCATATTTTCACTGGTTAGAAAACGCAAAGGTCGTGCCATGTGTATCCCTGCACAATGCACTAGACCATCTATAAGGCCCGTTTTAGCCGTTATAGCAAGCAACCAAGTACTTATCTCACTGGCTTGATTCAAGTCAAAAACAGCAAGCGTATGATTCTCTCCAGACAGGCTTTGATGCACCTGATGTAATAATTCTTGATTCCGCGCAACGAGCACAATACGAGCACCCAAGGTGGCAAGCACCTTTGCTGTTTCCGCTCCAATTCCACTGGATGCACCTGTCACCAGAATTGTCTTTCCATAAAAATCCCACATTGCCATTAGATATCCCTCACAATAATGGGTTCTAAAATCGCCAGCTGCCCAGCTGTCATTATCAGTGAGGCCCATGAAAATCCGACTCCAAATCCACACAATAGCAATTTCACATTTGGCTCAATTTTCGCCCTTTCCACACACAGTGTCAAAGGAATTGAAGCTACACTTGTATTTCCATATTCTTGCAAACTGATAGGCACCTGAGTAGCAGATAACTCCATTTTTTTGATCAAGTGATTCAGCATAAAAATATTGGCTTGATGAAAAATATAAAAATCGATTTTTGATTTACTGAGCTGCGCTATTTTTAAGACAGTTTCTATCGTTTTTGGCACCTCTTTCAATGTAAACGAAAAAATATCAGCACCACTCATAAATAATTCAGCTCGCGGTGGGGATGGACAACGAAACCCTCCTGCAGCAACTTTTAGCTTGTCAACACCCGTACCATCTGTCCCAAAATCAACAGCAAGATCCAACGCTTCTTGATCGTACTCAAGCAAACTAGCACTTCCAGCATCACCAAAAAGAAACGCAACTGAACGATCCTTTGGTGCTACCAATTTTGAAATGGTATCCCCACCCAGAAGCAGCGCTTTTCTATATTGCCCAGAACTCAGAAGCTGCGCCAGTAAAATCAAGCCATACACGTACCCAGAACATCCTAAATTAACATCAAACGCCATAACGGTTGTCTTGAGCTTCAATTTCTCCTGTAATATACAAGCTGTTGCGGGCAAGATATAGTCAGGCGTTTGAGAGACAAAAACAATAATATCAATTTCATCTCTTTGAATCGACAATGTTTTTAGCAGATTCTCTGCCGCCTCAAAGCATAAATCAGAGGTACACACTGTAACGCTCGTGACCCGGCGCGTCACAACACCAGTGCTGGCAACAATTTTATCTACTTCTTCTTTCGAAAAATCAGTATTCTCTCGATTATCGATAACATTCCAGGGAACCGCCGTTGCAATTGCACTGATTTTGACATGCGAAATAAGATAAGAGGCCATGT
>JAHFRR010000012.1:0-11089 GCA_023266165.1 Thiotrichales bacterium | reverse complement strand
ATTGCGCCATTAGCATAGCTACAAGACCATCAACCGTATGAGCCTCTTGAAGTTGCCGGGCGGAAAGCGCCTTTGCAAAGCGCTCATCCGCCAGTGCGATTAAACCAATCACTGCAATTGAATCCCACTCTTGCACAAGCTCTGGACCTTGCAATGTCCCAGGATTCAGTTCAAGTAACTCATCTAGCAATAGCAATACCTCTGCTCTATTCACTTTAGCTCCTTGTTATTACCATTAAACGCTTCCATTGTCGCTTGACCAGCTTGGCTAACGCCTTCACGTCTAAACACTTTTTTAATTGTCATCCACAAAATCTTCATATCCAACCCAAAACTCTGATGATTCACATACCAGACATCTAACTTAAACTTCTCATCCCATGAAATCGCATTGCGGCCATTCACCTGCGCCCAGCCAGTGATACCAGGCTTGACACCATGCCGACGTTTCTGATCGACATTATACAATGGCAAATACTCCAGTAATAGAGGGCGAGGGCCCACAAAACTCATCTCACCCCTCAAAACATTCCAAAGTTGAGGCAACTCATCTAGGCTGGCTCTTCTCAAAAACTTCCCAAATGCTGTCAATCTCACTGCATCAGATAACAAAACACCTCGGCTATCTCTCTGATCTGTCATGGTACGAAACTTTTTGACAGTGAAGATCTTCTCATACAACCCTGGGCGCTTTTGTTGGAATAGCACAGGTGAGCCTAATTTAATACGCGCCAGCAAGGCTGTTGTCAAAATCACGGGTGAGAGCAACACCAGTAAAAACAAGGCTAGACCAATATCAAAGGCTCTTTTCATTTGAAGGCACTGTTCCATCTTATTAGCTTCCGGAACACAGCGAATTTACCCATCTCATCCCCGCCATATTGACACCCCCAATTCCCACCACTTGCACCTCTTTGGTATGAAATGACTCCGTCCCTTGATAAACCAATGCGGTGGACTGGACCTTAGGCCCTAGAATATCTCGCATTTTTATCAGATTTTCAAGCGCGCCATAGTGAAAAGTCAAAGCTGATTTTATTTCTATCAAGGATAGTTGATGCCCTTGTTGGTACACCAGGTCAATCTCTACGCCTTGTTGATCTCGATAAAAATAGCAGTGTGGAGTTTTCCCCTGATGGAGCCGTTCTTTTACAAAATCCATCACCATCATATTTTCAAATAAATGGCCATACAGAGGATGCTGCTCAAGATGTTTTTCTTCCTCTATGCCCAACAAATAAGAAGCCAACCCCACATCTACAAAATAGAGCTTTGGGGATTTAATCAAGCGCTTCCCTATATTTTCAAAATACGGTGGCAATAGGTATAGAATGTAGGAAGCTGTGAGAAGGGAAATCCACTCTCGAATAGTCGTTGGACTCACACCCACATCTTGGCTCAAACTCTGGTAATTTAAGAGCTGCCCTACCCTCCCTGCGCACAGACGCACAAAGCGTTCAAAGGTCGAGAGATTTTTGAGCTGAATGATGGCTCGCACATCACGCTCCACATACGTTTGAAAATAACTGCGATAAGCTGTAACAGGGTCTCGCGCTTGCTGATACAGCCCCGGGTAAAATCCACGATAGAGGCATTGATTCACAGAACACGAAACATGCGCCGTTAACTCCTGTAAAGATAAGGGTAGTAATGAGAATAAAGCGACTCTCCCTGCCAATGATTGGCTGATTTTCTCATGTAGCATCAGCTGGTGGCTGCCTGTCAAAATAAACCGCCCAGGTGTGGGGTCTTCATCAACCAACCCCTGCAAATAGGAGAATAGCTCAGGAACCCGTTGCACTTCATCAAAAATGACTCGTTTTATATATCGCTGCAAAAACCCTTTGGGGTCCTCCTGTGCAAACGCACGACGGTCAGGGTCTTCTAAATTGACATATTCGTAGTCTGGAAACAGGGCTTTAATCAACGTCGTTTCTCCAGATTGCCTCGGCCCCATCAAGGCTAAGACAGGGAAGGTCTTGGCAGTTTCCAATAGAACAGCCTCCAATTGCCTTTCAAACCACATGCCTGACAAATCCAAAGTTGAACTTCTGTTTTGTCATTTTAATCGCTGTGGCTTTTAAAGCAAGGGGGTGTTTTCATACGCGCCCTCAATAAACTCTAAAAATTTGGCTGCTAACACCTTGCGATCAAACTGCTGAGTCAACTTTCTGGCGTTCACACGCATCTCTGCTAATCTTTCAGGATGCTCAGATAATTCAATCAGCGCTGATGCAAATGCTGCGGGATCATCTGGTTTTACAGCGAGGCCGCAACCAGATTCCGTAATCATTCCTGCAAGCCAACCCGGATAATTATTTAAAACGGGCAGGCCTGCAGCGATATAATCAAAAAACTTGTTGGGAGAAGTGCCATAGTAAAATGCAGGAATATTTTTCAAAATCATCAAACCCACATCTACGGACTGCAAAAGCGCTGTCAACTTTAACTTTGAGATTGGCGCCCAAAACACACAGCTATCTAACCCTTGTTCCTGAGCTCTCTGCTCCAACTCAGGCTTCAATTTACCATCGCCAATCAATAACAGCTTGATATGAGGTTGATCCATTTTTTTGAGCTCAACAGCGGCATCTAACACAGCATCCAAACCATTCGCCATGCCATGTGCACCCGTGAATACAGCAATGAAATCATTGGGATGAAAGCCAGGTAAAGGTATTTTATGCGCTGCCTCTGAAAAAATCTCATCGCAGCCATTAGGGATCATAGCAACTGACTTGTGAGGGACAATACGCTTAACCCCTTCAACAATGCCAGGAGAGAGCCCAATTAAGGCATCGGCCGCTTTATAAGATCGTTTTTCCAAAACACCCATTAGCCATAAGATGACAGGGTTCTTGATCACACCCATCGCTTTAGGTAACTCAGGCCACAAATCCCTGACTTCAAAAATAAAAGGCTTTCTGCGAAACCATTTGGCTAAAATACATGGGATACCTACTGTTAAAGGGGTTGTGGTCGCAAAAATCAGATCATAGTCTCGAGTCAGCGCCAAGCGACATACACGATATGAAAATGCAAGAAATTTCTGGATACGCTGCAAAAAGCTGTCGTGATTGGAATAGGGGATATCAATCTCAATCACATCAATGTCATCTACCTGAAAAGCACGAGAGCCTTTTGAAAACGGGCTATCCCCACCCGTATGCCCCATCTGATGTCGCCCGCACACCATTGTAACCTGATGACCAGCTTGGATCAGGCGCTTCGCAAATTCATACGAACGAGTTCCGCCAGACCCTTTGGGTGTTGAGAAATGTTGATGAATATAGAGGACACGCATAGTCATTTACTGAATCGTAATCAGGGTTTCGATTATAACAGGCGACCCCAGTACTTCAAGCTCGAACACAAGGCAGGGCTCTTTTTCTAAATAATATCGAGAAATCTCTCCCATTTTCTGGATGGGTATTATGGTTCGACTATTTATCTGCATCTCTAGTGCAAGATTTTTCCTTTGAAAACCTTTATCTGTCTGTGTCCAGTCTAAAAAAGGCGAGTGCCATCGAATGGCCGCATTTTTTCGAAATCCAGAAATCTCATCAATAATTCGATATTGAGATCCCCTCCCCCTTGACGGGGGAGGGTTAGGGTGGAGGTGATACTGTGCGGCCCCTCCACCCCCACCCTCCTCCGCAGGGGAGGAGGGAGTTAGGAAGGCATTTTCAGAAACATCGTCTGCATTTCGCAAGATCACCGTACGCTTATGCACAGCACCCCACGCATCCTGATACAATCCAGACCATCTTTGCGCACCTGATGTTTGGGACAACGGCGCTCTATTTTTGGTTTTAAGCCAACTGCCATATAAAAAACGCGACAGCTTTGGCATCTGATCATGGCCATCAAATTGCACCGTGTTATGGCCCCTCACCCCTGAGAACTTTTGCATTTCTTGAGGAGCAGCGTTATAGCTATAGCTCCCAGCATCTATCAAAATATTTTCACCCTCAGCCCAAAGATCAAAGTGCATCGCATCACACTGAGGCGGACGATAACGATAGACAGGGTATTTGAGCATGGCCCAGTGTGCTTCCTCTCGAAAAAAGACATACCCGCCTACAGGCAATTCTTTGGGATGCAAAGAGGGCTGAACCCCCTGCCCAATAACATCAGAACCTAACTCCAGAACTTTTAAAACATCATCCCAAGGCCCTGCAGTATATAAGCGCGTGTTATTCAATAGAACAGAGGCTAACTGTAAAGAGGGTCTAAAATCTCGATAATCACACGTATCTAGCTTAAAAAAATGAGTACCATCATTGGAACCTGAGTTAGGGGCATCCCCGGAAACCCGATCAACCATCTGGTATAGCCATAAAAAAGCGCGTTGGTATTGGGCCATAAACCTGGATGAGAACGCTCGATCTTGCTTTTTTCTCTGGAAATACAGTGCCAGCGACAGCGAATCCAACATCATGCGATGATACGTCACTGAATATTGCGCAAAGGTTCCATCGGACAAAATAAGCTTTTGGCTGAGCGTCTCCAGGCGAGCTCGCCCGAGATCCGCATATTTTCTAAAATCAGGATAGATATCTCCCAACCAGGTTCCAACAATATAGAGCCCAACGGCCTCGCTGGTCGCATGGTTATTGCATTGTGCATCTGCATAATACAACGTTTTCGAAATTCGCTTCGCATGTGCTTGACAGAACTCTATTTCGGCAGGCCCAGGCTCGATGCCTAAAATCCAAAAACTTAAAATAAAATTGATGAGCCTGATACTGGCCTCTTGTGCGCACAGCCAGTTTACCCCCGTATTGATAGGATTTTGAAGACACCAGTCCGACAACCAATGATATAATTTTTTGAGAGTCTGAGGATTTTGATGCACTCGATACTGAATAGCTAAAAAAGGCATCCAGTAAAACCGAGATAATTCCCAGATCACTTTGATATCTTCACCTGGAGAGAGAAAATAACGCACGCGCGACCAATGCTGGCTCTGGTTTTCTTTCCATGAATAGCGTGTAAAGGGATTTAAAAACCAATCGGGTGGGTTTGCAATTTCCTGATACAAGTGAAAAAAATAAGCGTATTGGTCTTCTGTTAAAAGAGGCGCAGAAGCCTCAGCATCCAGAAGAGTCCTTGATCCTGGATCCTGACGCCTGCCCTGCAGTGTCAGGACGACGGATGAAAGCTTCGAAGTAGGCTTCGCCCACTGTAGACTCTGAAAAACTCGAGTGGGCAAAGTTTTTAAAAACCAGCCTGATTTCACCTGACATCGATAAAATGCCACTTTGATGAGATTAGATAATCCTAATTTCCAAAACGTGATTAGTTTATCTTGTACATTGTTCATCGGAAACCTTTTAGCGCCACTGCTTGAGCCTGAGCCAATCTACAATCCTCATCGCCGCCTTTCCATCCCCATAGGGATTGACCGCTTTGGCCATCTGATGATAAAAGTTGGAGTCTTCAATCAATCTCGAAACCCCCGAGACAATTCGCTCGCGATCATTGCCCACCAGCATCGCAGTACCTGCATCAATCCCCTCAGGGCGCTCGGTCACTTCACGCATGACTAACACAGGTTTGCCCAACGATGGTGCTTCTTCTTGAACACCCCCCGAGTCTGTTAAAACCAGGTAACAATGACTCATCAGGTAAACAAAAGGCGCATAGCCGATGGGTTCCATCAAATGCACATTTGAAAGATTTCCTAATAATTGCTGCACAGGCTCCTGAACATTGGGATTGAGATGAACTGGATAGACAAAATGCCAATGGGGAAACTGAAGGGATAAGTCACGAATTGCTTCACAAATATTTAAAAACCCCTGACCAAAACTCTCTCGCCGATGCCCTGTGATAAGGACAAAAGGCAAATTTTGATTGACAAGCGCCTGGATCTGAGGATCTATCGAGATCTCAATTTTGCCAGACTCTATTTTTTCTTGCATATAGAGCAGCGCATCAATCACCGTATTACCCGTCACCAAAATAGTAGACTCGAGGGTGCCCTCTTTCAAGAGATTTTGTTTGGCCACATAGGTCGGTGCAAAGTGCATGGAGGTCAGGCGCCCTGTCAACTGCCTATTGGCCTCTTCAGGAAATGGCGCCTGCAGATCATACGTTCGCAGGCCCGCTTCGACATGGCCCACTGGAATACCCCGATTAAACGCTGCCAAGGCTGCTGCAAACGAGGTTGTAGTATCACCATGTACAAGTACTGCGTCAAACTTTTCTGTCGCCAGAAGGCCATCTAACGCCTCCAGAACGCGCGCTGTGATGTAAGAGATCGACTGGCCAGGCACCATAATATCAAAGTCAAAATCCGCTTTCAGATCAAATAAGTCCATCATCTGATCTTGCATATGGCGATGCTGAGAGGTCGTACAGATAAAAGATTCAAACCGGCTGGATGCCGCTAATGCCTTCACTACAGGGGCCATTTTGATGACCTCTGGGCGAGTACCAAAGACGCTTAAAATTTTTTTCATCGATGATTGGCCTTACTGCAACAAACCCTTCGTATCAATCACACACTTATCCAGAAACACCTGTTTCGGCAATTGCTTAAAGAGTTTATGGTCTACCAAAATCAAAATAATATCCGCTTGCTCAATCGCCTCTTCACAGTTCACCAGGCTCAACCCCTTGAGAGTATTGACATTAGGTTCGCACACCAAGATCTTTCCAATATTGAGACTTTGTAAATGATGCGCAATCTCCAGAGAAGGAGACTCTCGCAAATCATCAATATCCGGTTTAAACGCGACCCCCATACAGGCAATCACAGGGCTTTTAAATTTCTTAGCCTTCTCAACTACCTGATGAATCACCCACTCAGGCTTGGAATCATTGACTTGACGGGCAGTTCGAATCAATCGAGCCTGCTCTGGAACAGAAGAGACAATAAACCAAGGGTCGACCGCAATACAATGTCCGCCCACGCCAGGCCCTGGCTGTAAAATCTTGACCCTAGGATGGCGATTTGCAAGTTTAATCAACTCCCACACGTTGATCTTCAGTGTATCGCAGATCATGGACAGCTCATTGGCAAAGGCGATATTCACGTCCCGAAATGAATTTTCTGTGAGTTTACAGAGCTCTGCCGTGCGCACATCGGTTGCAAATACTTCGCCCTCAACAAATGTTTTATAGAACTCAATACAGATTTCTGTACTTTGGGTATCTACCCCCCCCACCACACGATCATTACCCACCAGCTCTTCTAAGACTTTTCCAGGAATAACCCGTTCCGGACAATGCGCATAGAACACACCAGGAATTGGATTGATCGCATCAATGGTCGCTTTTACAAATTCGGTTGAACCCACAGGTGAGGTGGACTCAAGAATTACCAGATCTCCAGGCTTTACAAGCTTTACAATACTTTTTGCCGCGGATTCGACGTAAGACATGTCCGGCGCATGATTTTCTTTAAAGGGCGTTGGAACGGCTAGGATATAAATATCCGAAACCTCTGGTTTTAAACTGGCTGTCAAATTCCCAGAATGAACAGCCGATTTCACCAAAATATCTAATCCAGGTTCGACGATATGAATCTTGCCCGAGCTAATAATCTCAACAATTTCTGGGCGGATATCTACACCTAACACCTGGTAGCCTTTGGTTGCCAATAAAGACGCCGTGGGGAGGCCGATGTAGCCCAATCCAATGACGCAGATTTTTTGATTTTTAAGCATTTTCTTTCCTTACTTTTTCTCTAGCTTTTCTCTTAACTCCAAACAGACTCTCGTCACTTCGAAAATGTCTAAAGCAGGAATAGGAGAGGGCTTCCCCTCTGCAATCGCATCCACAAACGCTTGAACACACTCAGTTTGCCCCTTATCTTGACGCCACAGATTTAATTTTTTAAATCCGCCAAAGCCATACCCTCTCAACTTTCTAAAATTATCTAACTGCAACACTTTGCCAGATGCAAAAACCTCTAGCCGCTCTTTGGGAAAAGTTTTATGACCGTTGGCAAAGTAATGAATGACACCCTGAGATCCATCTTCAAATTTAAGATTTATAGAGATATTTTCGTCCCGAGGCGCACCCTCTGGTAAATTTTCTAACCCAGAAATACTCGAAGTCTTGATAGGACTTGCCGCTAAAAATCTGAGTAAATCTACAAAATGGCACGCTTCTCCGATCAACCGACCACCCCCTATCTCAGGATCCTGAGTCCAGTGATCTTTAGGAATGAAACCTGCATTGACTGTCATCACAAAATTTTTAGGCCCTGTCAACGACCCCAATAATTGCTTGATTTTTTGCACGTGAGGTGCAAAACGTCGATTAAAGCCGACCATCAACAATGACCGTCCTTGAGACGCTGAATAAGCCTCTGTAATCTGACCCAACTGAGCTTCAGTGATGGCTAACGGCTTTTCAACAAAGATATGTTTTCCTGCACCTAAAGCTTGAATCACTTGCTTGGCATGTAAATCATGACGTGTCGCGATCACGAGGGTATTGATGCTGGGATCTTGGAGGGCCCCTTGGATTTCTGTGCCTGCCTGCTCAAACTCAGCCTTTCTCCCGTGCACAACCCCGCTCACGCCCTGATTGGTTACGACTAACTTAAGCTTCGCGCCGGATTTTTTAAACGCCGGCATCAACATGCGGCTGGCGTAATTCCCAGCTCCGAGAAACGCAACGCAAGGCACCTGAACCTCACCTTTGGTCTGAACCAAAGCAGAAGACTGGGCTGAAGTCACCAAAGTCACCACGCGCGCCAAATCGACTTTCACAGGGTATTCCAACAAGATTCCTAGCTGGCTTTTATCTTCAAGCTTTTCATACGCAGCGCCCGCTTCTTCAATCTCAAAGCGATGACTGATCAGAGGCCTCACATCTAACTTCCCCATGGCCATCATATCCAAGATAGCTTCAAAGTTCCGTTGTTCTGTCCATCTCACGTAAGCTAAGGGGTAATCCTGGCCTGCGTTTTCATAGGTCTCATCGTAACGCCCAGGCCCATAAGAACAGGAGACTTGGAAAGAAAGCTCTTTTTTATAAAAATCATCGCGTCTCAAATTCAAACCAATCACGCCTACCAAAACAATTCGACCGCGTTTGCGACAAATCGTCGCGGCCTGATGGATGATTTCGTCGGTTTTATTGGAAGCGGTAATGAGCACGGCATCCACGCCTCGCCCACGAGAAAACTGCTCGGCTTTGGCAATGAGATCTTCACCCATCCCCAGATTTACAACTTCAGCCCCAAATTGCTTGGCTAAAGCCAGTTTTCCCGCATCAAAGTCAGCGCCTAACACTCTACAGCCTTGAGCAATCAACAGCTGAACTGCGATTAATCCAATGAGTCCCAACCCTTGAACAACAACACATTCCCCCAACGTCGGACTCAACAATCGAATGCCTTGAAGCCCAATGGCGCCAAGCACCGTAAATACCGCTTCTTCATCTGAAACTTGATCGGGAATTTTCACACAGAGATTTTTAGGCACGCGGACAATCTCCGCATGTGGGCCGTTTGACAACACCCGATCCCCGATTGAAAACCCCTCGCTACTCCCAGCATCCAATACTTGCCCAACATTGCAATAACCTAAAGCAATAGGCTGGTCCAGCTTAGCTTTGACAGCATCTAAGGTTGTCAATAAGCCATCTGTTTTAATCTTTGATAGAACTTCTTTGACTTTATCAGGTTGCTGCTTGATTTTACCCAACAAGCTGGCCTTACCAAAATCCATCAGCATTCGCTCAGTGCCTGCTGAGATCAGGGTTTTGTGGGTTTGAATTAACAGCTCGCCGGATTTCGCTTGAGGCGCCGGAATGTTCTCAATCGCAATGTTGCCTGAGCTTAGGCTTTGGAGGAGTTGGTTCATCATAGGCCTTAGAGTGTTAGAATTTTTGGAACTTTAACATCAATAAACTGCCGACACCACAGCTCCACACACAACAACCCAAAAATAATATAGGCTACGTCTACCTTTCCAGCTCGATCCTGTGCTATCAAGTGATGAACGCCTTCTGGATCAAACAGCCCACGAGTTGTCAAAGATTGAAACGATAAAACCTCTGCGATAAGCGGTTCTAACTCCCCGTGCAACCACTGGCGTAAGGGCGCTCCAAAACCTGTTTTAGGTCGATAGATCACATCATGCGGCAGTAGAGGCTCCATGGCTTTCTTGAGCACTGCTTTCCCCACACGACCGCGCTGCTTAAAGTTATCAGGCAGAGAAAAGGCAAATTGAATTAAGTCCGCGTCCAAAAAGGGCACGCGCACTTCAACCCCCATTGCCATCGAAGTTTTATCTGTATAATTTAAATTGTGATCTGCTAAAAAGTGCTTAAGCTCTAAATAAAGCATCTTGTTCAATCGTGTTGCATGCGGAACCTCTCCTGACGATACTACAAGCGGCGCATAACTATCCTGAGAAGCTATTAACTCTCGAATCTGAGGCGAGTATAGCTTTGAGCGCAGCCTAGCATTACTCCAAGCAAAAAAACTTGCTAAATAAGCATTCCCAGACTGATCACAATCTTTAAATAGCTTTGCAGCTCTTCGGAAAAAAGGAGGCAGGCCAGTGCCAGTGCCAGTGCCAGTGCCAGTGCCAGTGCCAGTGCCAGTGCCAGTGCCATAAAGTGTGCTCTGAGCGCATCGAGCAATCAAGCCTCTGAGTTGCTGCGGCAACCAACGCCAATATTGGTCATATTTTATAGCAACATGCCTGCGATACCCCGTGAGAAGATCATCCCCTCCAGCACCAGACATCAATACTTTAATACCTTGCGACTTTGCAAGCTCTGCAATCATTAACGCATTAATGGGTGCAGGGTCTGCCTGAGGCTCATCTAAATGAAAAATCATTTCAGGAAGCCGCTGAATCATAGAAGGAGAAGCCTTGACTTCGTGTAAATTGACTCGCAAATGTTTGGCAACTTCCCTGGCATAAGGAAGATCGTTAAAAAATCCCTCTTTTTTGGTAGATGCTACATCAATCGTGAAACAGTCAATCCGAAGGTCAGGGTTTTGCTGCCGCATCAAAGCAACAATCGCACTTGAATCTAATCCTCCTGACAGAAATGCCCCAACAGGAACATCTGCCATCATTTGGCGCTGTACAGCCTCTCCTAGTTTTTGCCT
>JAHFRR010000097.1 GCA_023266165.1 Thiotrichales bacterium | reverse complement strand
ACACTTGCGCCGTGAAGACAGCAAAAATCGCCGCGCATTCCGGGCCGAGCATCGAGTGGGGGAAGAGGGCAATAAAGGCTGTGATCGTACACGATAAATAAGCCAGAACAGGAACAGATTGGAGAATATCAATCAAAGGAATAATCACTTGCTCCGCTTTGCGGCTTTTAGCTGCAATGGTTGCAACGATAATGCTGAACAGGGTTGAGAAGAATAATGCGATAAACATCCGTGAGGTGGTCAGTAGGCTATAGCCAATCAAGGCGGTAGGCTTCAGTGAGATCGCGATGTGCTCGCCGAGATAAAACGGCGCAGACATATGGCTCGCAACCCAGGCCAATGTTGCGAATAATCCAAAGACAAGCATGAGCGCCGCCACATCCCAGGGGCTGGGGAGGATGCGAATCCCTGGCAAGCTGTAGGTTTTGCGTTGCATCACTCAATAACCCATCCCTGCCTTTTAATGCTTGCCATGCTAGCATTTGGAAGGATTTTTTTCAAGGATTCTCATCAGATTCTTCAGGGCCGCCTTATGAATTGGCAGGGCTTTCTTACTCCCTCTCCCCTTGCTGGCTACGGCATGCATGCATCTTGCTGACCTATTGAATTGGTAAGGCTTTCTTATTCCCTCCTCCCTTGCGGAGGAGGGCTAGGGTGGAGGGTTCATGTTGGCAATGCCTATATTCAGTTGTCGTCCAACTACTTAACAGAGACTCTGCCTAAAGCTTGCAAGCATTGGGCTCTGTCTTACCCGGAAATAAAGATCACAAGATTCTCCTCTTTATTTCTTCTGAAAGCTTTTTAAAACTGCACCCTCCACCCTAGCCCTCCTCCGCAAGGGAGGAGGGAATAAGAAAGCCTTACCAATTCAATAGGTCAGCAAGATGCATGCATGCCGTAGCCCGCAAGGGGAGAGGGGACAAGAAATGCCATGAGAAAGTTACTTGCTTTCTTGTATTACCTACTCAAAATGACATAGACACATTTTTTTCAAGGTGGAGGCGCATCTTGAAGTTTTTTTTGGTACACTAGGCCGCATGTAGCCAGAGGTGTAGCCAGAAGGCCGTGAACGAGAGGAATCTGAACGAGAGGAATCAACAGACCATGTGGGATGATATCAAAATCTTTTTTAAACTCCTGGTGTTTAAGGCGAGCCCAGGGGATATTCGGGCGTCTTATCGGTTATTTGGCGGGGTGATTGCCCTGAGCTATATGGCCATGCTGGGAGGGTTTTGGACGACGCCGCTTTTGTGGGGCATGCTGCTGGTGCTATTGGCTTGGAAATTGCTGTATGTGATGTTGATATTGAAGATGCGGCGCCTCTCAGAGCGTTTTTTGCAAACATCCACAGCCTTGTTAGGCGTGACATTTCTCTTGGCCCTTGTGAAGCTTGCCTGCTTTCATCTCTTAGTACAGGGTGTTGTACTCAATGGCATAGTCGCATTGCTCGCCATCTGGGAGTTGGTGATTACCTCCGTCATTTTTGAAAAAGCGCTCTCTACCCATATCGGCTGGGCGATTGTGGCCACGATCGGATTGTTTTTAACATCAGGGTTCTTGATGCTACTGATATTATAAATAATTAAAATATAAAATAAATTATAAATAAAAATTTAAAAATTAAAATAAAACAGGGAATATAGCATGAAGCACCTGCACTTTTTAGGGATCTGTGGGACGTTTATGGGAAGCCTGGCTTTGATTGCCAAGCAATTGGGTTATCGGGTGACAGGCTCAGATGAAAATATTTACCCGCCGATGAGCACCCAGCTGCAAGAGCAAGGCATTGACCTGGTTCCAGGTTACGGGGTGGATCAGCTGGCGTTGAAGCCTGATCTTTATATTATTGGCAATGCGATGAAACGGGGCTTGCCTGTGGTGGAGGCAATCTTGGATCTCCAGCTGCCTTATACCTCAGGGCCTGAATGGCTGTCTCACGCGGTGCTCCGACACAAGTGGGTGCTGGCAATTGCAGGAACACATGGCAAAACAACGACAAGCAGTATTCTGGCTTGGATCCTAGAATACGCAGGCCTCAATCCCGCTTTTTTAATCGGTGGGGTACCTCAAAACTTTGGGGTGTCGGCTCGTATGACAGACTCACCGTATTTTGTGATTGAAGCAGATGAGTATGACACGGCTTTTTTTGATAAGCGATCCAAGTTCGTGCACTATCACCCGAAAACTCTGGTGATGAACAATTTAGAGTACGACCATGCCGATATTTTTGATTCTGTTCAGGACATCCAGAAGCAATTCCATCATGTGATCCGCATTGTGCCTCACTCTGGACAGTTGATCTATAACAAAAACGCTCCGTATCTAGTTGAGACGCTGGAGAAGGGCTCTTATTCCCAGAAGATCAGCTTTGGTGAAGGCGCAGATTTGAGTGCGAAAGCCTTAAAGCCTGATGGCACGCACTTTGAAGTGTTTGACCGGAATCACTCATTGGGAGAAGCCCACTGGGATTTATTGGGTACCCACAATATTGAAAATGCGCTCTCGGCGATTGCAGCGAGCTTACAGGTGGGTGTCAAGCCTCATGTGGCGCTGAAGGCGTTGTCAAGCTTTAAGAATGTGAAACGTCGACTCGAACTCAAAGGCGTGGTGCGTGGTATCTCTGTCTTTGATGATTTCGCCCATCACCCGACCGCGATCGAGGTCACGCTCAAGGGTTTGCGTGCGCATCAAACCCAAGGGCATCTAATAGCTATCTTGGAGCCGCGCTCCAACACCATGCGGATGAATGTCCATGGCACTGCGTTGAGGGATTCTCTGGAGGTTGCCGATGAGATCTATTTATTTCAGCCCGCAGGGATTCAAAGCAAGCTGGATGAGATGATGGTGGGGTGCTCAAAGCCCTATTTTATCTTTAACACCACGGCAGATCTGATTGAAGCCTTGAAACAGAAAGCTCAGCCCGACGACCATCTGGTCATCATGAGCAATGGGGGGTTTGAGGGGATTCATGAGCGGCTGCTGAAGGTGTTGTGAGGGCAAGGGATCCCCCTACACGTTGCTGGAGTTGCTTAGTTTATTTCAGTTGATCTGATGTTTGTCCTTTGCGGCGCTCTTGTTGTTGGAAAAATTCCAGTGCCGCTTGAAAATGTGTGAGCGTGAACTCGGGGAACAAAACATCGGTGAAGTACAGCTCGGCGTAAGAGAGCTGCCAGAGCATAAAGTTACTGATTCGATGCTCGCCACCGGTTCGAATCAAAAGATCCACTTCAGGTTGATGATGGGTTGAGAGATGGTCTTCAAACAGAGACTCTGTGATGTTCTCAGGAGATAATAAGCCAGACTGGACTTGCTGTGCCAAGCACTGTGTGGCATGGAGGATATCCCAGCGACCGCCATAATTAAAGGCGATATTGAGTCTCAACCCTGTATTATTCAGCGTTTTAGCTTGGACAGTCTCGATGAGGGCCTGGGTTTTTTCAGGGAGGGCTTTGAGATTGCCCAGAAATCCAATGCGAATATTGCGGGCATGGAGCGCATCGAGCTCACGCATCAAGGCGCTGGAGAGTAAATTAAATAAAAAGGAGACTTCGGTTTCAGGGCGTGCCCAGTTCTCAGTACTGAAAGAATAAAGGGTGAGGGAAGGGATCTTGAGATCATGAGCGAGCATCACCATATCGCGCACGCGACCGGCTCCGACTTTATGTCCGGCGGTTCTTGGCATCAAGCGTTTTTTGGCCCAACGGCCATTGCCATCCATGATGATAGCGACATGTTGAGGAAGCGGGTGAGAGGGTTCTAGCGCCATACCATCAGATCGCCATCAGGTCATGCTCTTTCTCAGCCATCAGTTTATCCGCCTGTGCGATAAACTCGTCTGTCAGCTTTTGCACGCGCTCTTCGGCACGCTTGAGATCATCTTCCGTGATTTCTTTCTCTTTATGCAGCTCTTTGAGATCGGCAATGGCATCGCGACGCACCGTGCGAATGGCCACGCGGCCGTTCTCTGTTTCATGGCGAACCAGACGTACCAACTCTTTGCGGCGCTCTTCGGTGAGTGCGGGGAGTGGCACACGGATGACCATGCCTGCGGAGTTAGGGTTTAAGCCGAGATCTGAGGTCAAAATTGCTTTTTCAATGGTGGAGACCATATCTTTTTCCCAAGGCGTGACGCTTAAGGTTCGGTTGTCTTGGACATTGACCGAAGCCACTTGTGACAAGGGCGCGAGGTTACCATAATAGGGCACCATCACACCGTCTAAAAGACTGGGGTGCGCGCGGCCCGTGCGGATCTTGGCTAAGTGATGCAAAATCGATTCCATGGCCTTGCCCATGCGGGTCTTAGCTTCTTTGAGAATATCTTCAGTCATATTAACTTCCTAGAGATTTAATAACTTAAACTTAACAACTTAACAACATGCTTTAGCAACATAAGGTACCTAAGGGTGCACCTTGCAGCGCTTGACGTAGCGCATGGGGGGGTGACATATCAAAAACGCGGATGGGGATCTGATGGTCTCGACATTGGATAAAGGCATTTTGATCCATCACTTCCAACTGTAAATTAAGAGCCTCTTGAAAAGAAAGCGTCTCAAAGCGCTTGGCATCCGGGTGTTTGCGAGGGTCTTTGTCATAAATCCCATCGACTTGCGTGGCTTTTAAAATTAAGTTCATCTGGAGCATAATGGCTCTTAAGCTGGCGGTTGAGTCTGTGGTAAAAAACGGATTGCCTGTGCCGCCCGCTGCAATTACAATGGTGCCCTGATCCAGTTTTCGCAAGGCTTTGCGATGATCAAAGGCGGGGATCACCCCAGGGATGCCCAGAGCGGAGGCGGTATAGACAGGCAGATTGCGCGCACATAACAAATCTTGGAGCGCAAGGGCATTTTGAATGGTTGCCAGCATACCCATTTGATCGGCCGTCACGGAGGTCACGCCGGTATTTTTGAGCATATTGCCCCGAATGAGGTTCCCGCCACCCATCACAATGGCCAGGGTGATCTGTGGATGTGCCGCGTGGATGTCATCCGCAATGGAGGCCATTTCCTTTGCGCAAAAACCCAGGGCATTTGGCGCTGAGAAGGCTTCCCCGCTCAGTTTAAGCAAAATTCTGGGTTTTGGTTGAGGCATGGTTTAATTGCCTCGCACTTGAGCCATCACTTCCAAAGCGAAGTCAGTCTCTTCTTTTTCAATCCCTTCTCCCACTTCAAAGCGAATGAACTCAATAACTTCAGCGTGGTGAGCTTTCAAAACAGCAGAGACTTTTTGGGTTGGATCTTTGACAAAGGGCTGGCCTGTCAAACAGATTTCTTCCAAGAATTTGCGGATGCGACCGTCAATCATTTTCTCGACGATATCAGGAGACTTCCCGCTTTCTAGGCTTTGCGCCATAAAGATTTCACGTTCTTTTTGGATCAACGTTTCTGAGACTTCTTCAGGGCGAATAACCACGG
>JAHFRR010000096.1 GCA_023266165.1 Thiotrichales bacterium | reverse complement strand
ACAGAGATTCAGTGGAATCAAGGGCGTTGGGCAGGGCAACTCCATGCTCAGGATCTGAGAATCCCCTCACTCACCTCAATGACTCAAACAGGCCACAACACCTTCATACTTAAAGCTTCAGGGATGAATGCCCAGATCCTACATGCCACACTGACAGGCACCCTGAATCACTACGCCCTCACGCCTATTCACCCTCAAAGCGCTATAGATGCTGTTAATCCAGGGTTATTGAATATTAAGACAGGAACGTTTCATTTGCTTTTGAACCACACAACGCTGACCGCCAATCTCGATATTCTAGAAAGCAATTTAGGGACATGGCACAGTACCCTGGACGTTCACAATATCCAGAACCCCAACAGCCCGCTCTCTGGCAGTTTAACGCTACATTTAACGCATCTCTCACCCCTCACCCTGTGGGCACCGTGGATCTATCATCTGGAAGGAGAGGTAACAGGACATATCACGCTCTCTGGCACACGAGCTTCTCCAGCGCTTCAAGGGCATATCACTTTACGCCATGGCAGCATGACACTGCCAAGCTTAGGCCTTCGGTTGCACCATATTGTCTTAGCACTCTCAGGAGATCATACCCAAAAAGCCATACTCCAGGGCGAATTGACCTCCGGAGAGGGCCACGTGCAGATCTCAGGAGTACTCACAGCGCTTTTCCCCGCTCCCAGCTTTACCCTGCAATTTGAAGGCCACGACGTAACGTTACTGGACTTGCCCTTAGGCTTTGTGATTGGCTCCCCCCATCTCACTTATACGCAAGCTCAACACCAGGGGCATCTGAGGGGCACCCTGAATATCCCTAAAGCATTTTTTAATGGCGATGCCTTTCATCTCGATGCCACAGCCAGCCCTGATGTGGTTTATGTCAACCAAGACAATCAGATCATTGCAACCCATCCTCCCTTCCCCTTTTTCAGTGATCTGACCCTCACCTTTGGGCCAGAGGTGACCTTTGAAGGTTTCGGTGTCAGCGCTAAAGTGGCAGGCCAACTGACGCTGCTCTCATCCCCTGAAAAGCCTGCCATTGGCATCGGCAAGCTGACGTCCCAAGGCGGAACCTATCAGGCATACGGCAAAGTGTTTCACATCACCCAAGGTACCTTGGATTTTGCCCACAGCCCCCTTGAAAACCCAGGCGTCGACATCACCGCGAAATACCAGCTCAGCCCAGATGGGGCCAGTAACCATCTCCTCACCCAATTGGAGATTGGCGTGCGCATGACGGGCACACTGACCCATAGAATTTTAACTTTATTTTCAAATCCAGCGTTGTCTCAAGAAGATATTTTATCGTATATCGTATTAGGACAACCCATGAGCCAGGTACAACAGTCCGACCAAAGCGCGCTCTCTAAAGCCGCCGCGCTCTTTGTTCTTCAGGGAGGGAATCGCTCAGTGCTCACGGATATTCAAAGCAAACTGGGCTTAAGCCAGCTGACCATCGGCTCGCTCGATAACGGCTACACCAACAGCAACGGCATTCCTGTGCAATCGGGCACCCACCTAAATGGCGCAAGTGGCACGGCACAAGACAATAATACCGCCGTGTTTATTGGAAAGTCCTTAAACCCTAACCTTTACTTGAGTTATGGGGTAGGCCTCTTCAATCGACAACAAGAAGTCAGCCTCAGCCTGAACCTCGATCGCCACTGGACACTCAAAACCACAGGCGCCAGTCAAGACTCAGGAGTTGACTTGATTTATACGATTTTGAAGGCCTAGCGGCTAGAAAACCTAAAGCTCAAAAACCTCAAAATGGCATCTTCAACTGGGGTACAACACGCTGGAACAGCCCTCGAAATTTCTCTTGCACCTGCACCAAGCCCTCTACTGTCAAGGCTTCAAAGCGCAAGACCAAGCAGGGTGTGGTGTTGGACGCACGCACCAATCCCCAGCTGTCTTTGAACTCAATTCTCATCCCATCGATGTCAATCATACGGGCATCAGGGAACTGGGCAGCTTGCTTGAGTTTCTCAACCCATTCAAACTTCTCAGCCTCGGGCACTTCAATATTGAGTTCAGGGGTTGAGATCCCTTCTGGAATCGACTGAAAGAGCGCATCCAGATCCCCCGAAAACGCACCCAAGATTTCCAGCAACCTCGCACCCGTATAGATGCCATCATCGAATCCAGGCCATTTGTCATTGAAAAACATGTGCCCACTCATTTCACCCGCCAACGGTGCGCCAGTCTCTTTGAGCTTTTGCTTTATCAGGGAGTGCCCCGTTTTGTACATCAAGGGCTTTCCGCCTGCTTGGAGGATCACATCTGCCAGAAACTGAGAGCATTTGACATCAAAAATAATCTGCGCACCTGGATACGTTTTTAAAACCTCACGGGCATAGAGCATCAGCTGGCGATCTGGCCAAATAATTTTACCTGAAGGCGTCACCACCCCTAAGCGATCTCCATCGCCATCAAAAGCCAATCCAGCATCTGCCTGATGGGTTTTGACCGCTGCAATCAGATCTTCTAGATTTTTGGGCTTACTGGGGTCTGGATGATGATGAGGAAATTCGCCATCAACCTCACAATACAGCGCAATCACCTCACACCCCAACGCCTGAAAGACTCGCGGAGCAATCAAGCCAGGCACTCCACTGCCCGCATCCACAACGACTTTTAAAGGTCGTTTGATCACAACCGTCTGGGTGATCTTTTGAAGATATTGCGTGAGAATGTTTTGACTCTCATACGGGCCGAACGACTTCCCCACTGAAAATCGTTGATCGACAATCCGCTGATATAGCCCCGTGATGGCCTCTAGACACACACTCTTGTGTACCAGCACCATCTTCAAGCCATTGTGATCTTTGGGGTTATGGCTGCCTGTGAGCATAATGCCTGAGCGGCTTTCAGGGGAAAACTCATAGGTTGCAAAATACAGAACCGGCGTGGGTACACACCCCAAATCGATCACCCCACAGCCTGTTGAGCGAATCCCTGAGATCAAGGATTCCGATAGCAGAGGGCCTGACAGCCTCCCATCCCGTGCGACAAACACGCGCTTCTCACCCTCTTCTAACGCTTGAGAGCCATAGGCTTGCCCAATCTGGTATACCCCCTCAGGTGTCAAGTCTTTTCCCACCACACCTCGAATATCATAAGCCCTAAAAATATCAGCTTTTACACAAGCCTCACGGGCATCACAGGTATTCATATTATTTGCTCTCACTTTTTTAAAATTTTTAATAATTAAAAATTTAATAATTTAAAAATTAACTGCTCTGTCGATGCATCATGGGGTTGATGATGATCCAGAATAGCAGCCACCAGATGCTTGCCCAACTCCACACCCCATTGATCAAAGGCATCAATTTGCCACAACACGCTTTGCACATAAACTTTATGCTCATAGAGCGCCATCAGCATTCCCAAACTATAAGGGGTAAGAGAGTCTAGCACTAAAAAAGACGATGGGGTATTCCCTGATATGGTCTGATGTACATGCGCTGTTTTCTCAGTAGGGCGACCGACCATCAGGGCCTCTGACTGGGCAATGGCATTGGCCAATAAAACACGATGGCGGTGCAACAGCTCCGTATGCGCGGGCGTTTTCACCGTGATAAAGTCCACAAAGAGCGAGGAGGTTCCCTGAAATAACCATTGGTGAAATGCATGCTGACCGTTGGTGCCCACCCCTCCCCACACTATCATTCCTGTGTGACCCTGCACCTTGTCTCCATTGGCATGGAGAGATTTCCCTAAACTTTCCATTTCCACTTGCTGAAGATAATCCACAAAGTATTTCAAGCGCTCATCATAGGGCAGCACGGCATGCGTCTCCCACCCTAAAAAATTGCGATACCAAATCCCCAACAAACCCAATAACACCGGCAAGTTTTCTGAAAAAGGGGCGCTTCTAAAATGACGATCCATCGCCATCCCTCCTTTCAACATCTCCTCAAAGCCTTCCATGCCAATGGCCACCGCCAAGGGGAAACCAATGGTTGACCCAATGGAATAACGCCCTCCGATAAAGTCCCACATCTCCAAGATCTTCTCAGGGTGCACACCCAGCGCAATCGCCCGCTCAGGTTGACTGGTAATGGCCATGCAATGCTGCGCGACTGCTGTCTCAGACTGAAGATGCTCGAGGAGCCAACGCCGCGCCGCCTGCGCATTCAGGAGCGTCTCTTGGGTTGTAAAAGACTTCGAAGCGATGATAAAAAGTGTTGTCTCAGGGTTTTTATCTTTCAGGCATCCCTCTAGATCTAAAGCATCAACATTTGAGACAAAATGCACGCGCACCGGCCCTGTGTGAAATGCTGAAAGCGCGTGTGTGGCCATACGCGGCCCTAGGTCTGACCCACCAATTCCCAGGTTGATCACATCGGTGAATGGCTTCCCCGTATAACCCGTCCAAACCCCTTCGCGAATGTTTTTGACAGACTCACGCATTTTCGTCATTTGCGGCTGAACCAACTCGCACAAGGGCTTCCCCTGATAGTCCTGCTGTTGCAACTCAGAGTCTCTTAAAGCCACATGCCAAGCGGGTCGAGACTCACTGGTATTGATCTTTTGCCCTGTGAACATAGCCTCAATCGCTTGAGGCAACTGCGCAGCCTTCGCCAATGCGATCAAGGCCCCCAACGCCTCAGCATCAATCAGATGCTTGGATAGATCACAAAAAACGGGGCCTAGCGTAAAACTCAAGGCTTCAACCCGCGCAGGCTCTGCCTCTAGCATCTCGCTCACACGCCGTTCCTCAAACTGCGCTTTCAAGTGATTTAAACGCATTTCCAGCTCTGGGGCATACGAAAACATCAGACAGTCTCTCCCTCACATAAAACCCTATTCTTGATGAAAATCAGAGGCTGCGTCAAGTGGGCAGTACCGCTCAGCCCGGGGTATGATTTAAGAAAAGAATTCCCTCATCCCTTGTGCATGCCTTGGCCTCTCTTGTGGAGGAGAGGACTCGAGATGTGTTTACCCTGATGTCCATGAGGGGGTCGATTTCATGGTAGTCTGTTGCTGCGAATTTAAAGTTGGTATACTCTGCCATATTGAAAAGGGCTGCACAAAGGCTAATGCAATGATACGACTCAACTTTCCTATTGGGATCAGCGATTTTGCTAAGATTCGACATCAATACTTATGTTTTTTAAGGGGCTTGGGATTGAAAACAACGCGTATGCGCCCGAGCTTTGCTCGCATGGAATCTCAAAGATTCAAATCTGGGTGATTGTTTTTTATGGGAAGAGACTGGCCATGGCGGTTCGGTCGGGGTCTAAGGGGCAGTGTGAGTAGAGGCTGAAGAGTAAAGATGAGGAGTTTATGACATGTTGAGAGGAACATCCGATTCAAACGCTCATTCTTTTCCTGAAGAATTGGGAAAGCTAGTGGGATTACTGTCGGATAGAGATGCGGAAGTCCGTAGAGAGGCAGCCGAGGAGATTAATTGTCTGTTAGGGAACGCTGAAAGTCGA
>JAHFRR010000095.1 GCA_023266165.1 Thiotrichales bacterium | reverse complement strand
CCAGCACCCTGATGTTTGGGGCTTTTGGCAGCACCAACTCCATCACCGATGAAGGCGACCCACTGACGTTGCATGTGTGAGATAGGTTGTCATCCCCGCGCAGGGCTAAACCAGCGCCTTTAGAAACTCCGCTTCACTCCACACCGAAACCCCCAAAGCCTTTGCCTTATTGAGTTTACTGCCAGGATCTTCCCCTGCGACCACGACATTCGTCTTGCTGGAAACACTCTGCCCCACGCGCCCGCTGCGCTCGAGAATCCGTGCTTTCGCTTCTTCCCGTGAAAAGCCGGTGAGCGTTCCTGTTAAAACAAACTGCAATCCTTCAAATACACGCACATCCCCAGCTGTTCTTTCAGGAACCCTCCAGCGCACCCCTTGAGAATAGAGGTCTTCTATCAAAGCTTGCATCTCAGGATCTTGGAAGAAAGCACTGACTTGTTGAGCCACCACAGGGCCGACATCTTCAATCCCCTGGAGATCCTCACAAGATGCCAACATCAAAGCCTCCAAAGACCCAAAGTGCTGCGCCAGAGACTCACTGGTTGCAACACCCACCTCTCGAATTCCCAACGCATATAACCCTTTAGCAAGAGGGATCGTTTTGCGCGAGGCGATGCTATTCACCACATTGGAGGCAGACTTTGCTCCCATACGATCCAAGGGTATCAAAGTCTCTACTGTCAATTTAAAAAAATCTGCAGGTTTGGACAATAACCCTAACGAAACCCATTGCTCAATCTGCTTACGCCCAATGCCTTCCATGTGAAAAGCATCCCGCGAAGCAAAGTGCCACAGGCGTTCAATTTTCTGGGCGTGACAGTACCAGGCAGACGGACAGCGAATGGCTACCTCGCCTTCCCGCATCATCAAAGCAGCGCCACAAGAAGGGCAGGTTTTGGGAAAAACAATAGGCATCACCTGAAGAGGCCGTTTCTCTACCACGACGGCGCACACCTCAGGGATCACATCCCCCGCGCGACGCACGGTGACCACATCGCCAATCATCACCCCCTTACGAGCGATTTCATCCTGGTTATGCAGTGTCGCATGACGCACAGATACCCCTCCGACCAACACAGGCTTTAAGCAGGCGACAGGCGTAATGGTACCCGTGCGACCCACTTGAAACTCAACAGATTCAAGCAGCGTCTCCGCTTCTTCAGCCGGAAATTTATGAGCAATCGCCCATCGCGGCGTGCGGGAGAGCACTCCTAACCTTACCTGATCTGCAAGAAGATTCAACTTATAGACCACTCCATCAATCTCAAACGGGAGTGTTTCACGCAATGCGCCGATTTTTTTAAAAAAGGTAAGACACCCCGACAGCCCATGCACCAAGGCGTGCAGCCCTGTCAGCTCAAATCCAAAGTGCTCCAGCCTCTCCAGTAATTCGCGATGAGTTTTAAAATCCAGACCCTCACTCGCCCCTACCCCATAGGCATAAAACTTCAAGGGTCGCATTGCGGTAATCTCTGAATTGAGCTGGCGTAGGCTCCCCGCCGCTGCATTGCGCGGATTGGCAAACACCTTCTGACCGGCATCCGACAACGCTTGATTGAGTTGCTCAAACCCCTTTTTGGGCATGATCACCTCGCCTCTGACCTCCAGAAAATCAGGCCAGGCGTGCCCTGATAGACGCTGAGGGACATTGGGCAAGGTTAAGAGATTCGCTGTGACGTTTTCACCCACCTGGCCATCACCCCGTGTGGCGGCTTCAACCAATGTGCCGTTTTGATAGCGTAAAGACAACGCCAGGCCATCTAGCTTAGGCTCTCCCATCAAAGCCAGGGTGTTAGGGTCAGAGACCCCTAAAAACTGCGCCATGCGCTCTAAAAAGCGCTCTATGTCTTTTTCTGAAAATCCATTGGCCAAAGAAAGCATGGGCACGTGATGGGAAATAGGGGAGAACGTTGCACGGATGGGCGCTCCCACCTGATCCGTGATAGACGACCCTTGGCGCCAGTCTGGATGCAGGCGTTCGAGTTCTTGTAACTCAGAGAACAGCGCATCATAGACAAAATCCGACACCACAGGGGCATCGTCTTGATGATACGCCTGATTGTAACGCTCAACCTGAGCGTGTAGGGATTGGTAATAAGCAAGGTCTCTGGAAGCTTTCTCACGCATAACCCATGATTACTCGTAATGACGCGATACTTCAATCGCCTTCAACGTCGCAAGATATTCAGCAATCCCTGACTCTGTCAAGCGTTCACGGCGACCATCGAGAATATCTGCTTTCAATTGGCCTGCCATCACATGGGCGATCTCTAGCATCTTTAAAAATGCCTTTTTGGGCGCCGTCAATTTTGAACAATCCATAAAGAGCGCCACGCCTTGGGTTTTCATCTCTTCCAAGCGCTTGAGATCAAACACGCCAGGCTTCATCGCGGAAGCGGCATAGAACAAGGGAGAAGACTCCAACGCATCTTCTCGATACTCAAAAATATTTTGACTATTGAGCTGCAAACCCACCTGCTTCAAAAGCCCTGCGAGAATATCTCCCGAATAGGTTTTCGAGCGCGCGGCCATCACATACAACGACAAAATCGAGCGATCCTCATCTTGGCTGTTGACTTTAGACCACGTCATGCTGGATTCAGGAATGCGAACATGCTTGGAAAGTGCCGCTCGCTCTTCCTGCACAGGCATCTGTGTGGAGATCTCCAAAGGCTCCAAAGCCATCAACGGCACTGAGGCCAGCTCACTCACAGGCTCTTTGATCACAGGTTCTTTGGCCACAGGAGGTTCTTGTGCAGGCATCAGGGTACCAACAGACTCAGGCTCTTTTAGGGGCACAGAAATCACGGGAGGCTGAGTGCGCTTTTGATAAGACTCTTGCACTAAGGCTTTCCAGTGTTGATCCTCATCGACACGAGGCATCTCAAGCGGGGCTCGCGCAGCATCCTTCGCAGCCTTCAAAGCCTGCTCCCGAATTAAACCAGCCAGTTGATGCTCGCGCTCCTGTTCATGTTTATGCTCATGCGCATCTTCCTCAACATCAGATTCTGCAAGGTCCTGCGGGGGGAGCGTGGCAATCAAAGAAGGCTCTTTGTGATCATGATCAGCCCCTTGAAAACCCTCACCAAAATTTTGGGCCTCTGGAGTCCCCCTGGATTCTGGATGCGCGCCGGAACGCTTGCCTGCCTGCATGCGTTGAAGCAGCGGGTAAAACCCCACCACCAGCGCTGCCAATACCAATATCGCAATGACAATCCAAATCATAATGCCCCAGCCCTCACTTCATGCTCATTCTGGGGCATTCTAGCAGATTGTCAAAGATTTTCTACACACATCAGCTCAAATCAAGTCAAATCAGATCAAATCCATCTGCTTTCAAAACCTGATAAGCTCTTCCCTCAAGATCAGGACGGATCACGATCTCCTTCGTCGCACGGGGCAATACCCCCAAACCCTTCTCAGGCCACTCAATCAGACAGAGCGTCTCTGGGGTAAAATAATTGTCGAGACCCAGAAAATATAACGCCTCAGGGTCTGTCAGCCGATATAAATCAAAATGATGCAACGTCCATAAGCCCCCCTGATCCCCTGTCACCTCATAACTCTCTGCCAACGTATAGGTCGGGCTTTTAATGTTTCCAGTCACCCCTAAGGCTTGTAGTATATGGCGTACCAAGGTGGTCTTCCCCGCACCCAGATCCCCTGTTAAATACAATCGATCCCCCGGTTTGAGACTACGTGCGATCTGATGGGCGAAGCCTACCAAAGCATGGTCTTCTTGAAATCGATAGCACTTCAAAACACAGAACCCTCTTGGTTTTTATGACGAATTGCAGAATCTGCAAGGCTTGGCACCGATTGTTTCGAGAGAGAAGGGAACTTGACTTTCGCTGCCATCACCCGCTGTTCCAACACCTGGTGCTGTAAATCATGAATGCAATGGTCAAAAATAGTTTTCAAAAGCCGCTCTGTCGGCACCTGCAACGCTTGCTGCAAAGAGGGATCTTGGACCTGATCAATCAGCTGCTTAAGCTCTGCCACCTTGGCTGCCAGCAATTGAAGCGTATTCATGACCTACCTCGCATCCTCTCTCGACTTGACACTACCTTACTCCAAGATCCCCTTGGACTCAAGACCCTGGGGGTTGAGGCCTACCAAAATTGCAAAAAATTTCACCCACTCCCCTTGTTTCTATTTTGATTTTATTTTATGCTTTGATCTGTTTATCACTCAGAGATAGGTCGCATGGCGCACACACTAACAGCACAAGACACCCCTGAGTTGGTCGGCGCGATGCCGTGGGAAGCTATTCGTCGGCGCATCCTGGTTCCAGGCATTTACCAACTGATAACCCAACAGCCTGCGCACACCTATCACGACTGGCATCGCGACGATTTGGACGATTGCATCGTGCTGTATGATCATATGGATCAAGAAATGGATCTGTATCAAGGTCTGGATTTGCTGTATCACTTGCCCAAACTGGCTTATCGACGACGCTATGTATCCACAACATGGGATGTCTTGGTGTTCAAAAACGTCGCGCCAATCCATCTGCGCTGGAGTCCACCGTATGAAATCCAGTTTTATACCCCACCGGGTCAACAGCATGGCGCCTATCCAGGTGTTGATCCAGGGCAGCTGTATGTGGGGGATCTGCCACCAGACAACGCTGATACAGTGATGGTTTCAGAGCATGTGACCCCTGAAAAATCAGATACGCTCACCCTGGTTCTCTGCGATCAAACTCAACAACCAGGAGACGCTCATTCAGCATTTCAGAGTTTGCTCAAAAACGTGAGTATTACGGTTCAGAGGGATCATCACCCTCAAACCATTTTACACATGCACCAGCAATCGGGCACGCTGGATTTTGATGCTCAAAAGACTCAGACAATCCAAATCACCCTGGCCAGCAAAGGCTTTGCAGGTCAAGATATTGGGGTGATCGCAGTGAATCATCAGGCGATTGCGCTCACCGCCAACACCCTCATACTCACCCCCTCACACTGGCAACACTCAACGCCTCATGTTGATGCGAAGGGGAATCGGCATTATACCCTCCCGATCACGCTGCTACCTCCTGCCAAGCTTTTGAACTTTCGCCAAGATGGCGCGCTCTCGCTCTTGGGGGAAGAGGCCGAGGTATATCAAGCTTTGCAGCCCTATTTCACACAAGATCCCCACTCACAAAAGCACCCCACATCAGATCCCGCGTTGGATCAAGATTGGATGCGTTATTTCCAAAAAATGGGAAACAACATCACCTTCTTTATTCATGGCTATAACGTTGAGTTCGGCCAGTTCCTGCCAGGCTTTAAAGGTCACGGCGCGCATGGCTGGTTATTATCGATGGAGCACAATCTCAATCAAGCGGCTGGGTTTGATGGCAAAGACTATCTCAACTATACGCGCATCGTGGGCATCGCCTGGCAAGGCAATCCAACCTCAGGTTTAGACTATATGGCCGCGCCGCCTTTAAGCCAATACCCTGCCAGGCGTTTGGCACAGTTGATCCAACAGCT
>JAHFRR010000094.1 GCA_023266165.1 Thiotrichales bacterium | reverse complement strand
TGATCCAAGAAAATCCCCGTATCCAGATAGTCTTCAAAGTTCACCCAGAATCGAGCAGGGCCTTCGTGGATTTCATAAAACTGCTCATGGTCTTTGATTTTTTCGTATTGGTTCACCCCTTTTTGAACCCGACGAATTTTTAAAAAAATCTGTGCCTGAGGGATTTTTAGGGTGGATTCTAAGACCTGCAGAACCTCCAGCAATCTTTTTTTGGCATTCAGGGGGTCAATGGTCTTGGGAGCTTGGTACTCTTGGACTTGCAGCCATTGTCCTTCATAAAAATCAATAGCGACAGCATAATTAGGCAGATCTGCGTCATAAATTCTATAGCAGGAGATATTCTCGCGCTTTGCCCATTTCTGTAGATGTTTGATGTTTTTGACAAGACGGTTCTCAAACATTTGAGCATCTGTGGACAAGGGCTCTGATTGCTGCTTTGAAATCTCTCGCGTACGTCGCTCCATGGGGGATTCCCGCGTGATAAACCAGTCAGGTGTCAGCTCAAAGCAATAGAGCTTGCACGCCAGAGTGCCATTCCAAAAAGCGTATTGATGCTGGGCGCGGATATTCAAAGCTTGGACGCATGCTTTGGGTGCCCCTGAAAATAGAGCTAAAGACCAGCCTGTGAAGTGGGTTTTGAGGGCTTTCCCAAAATTTTCAAATAATTCAGAAAGTCCCTCCAGATCATCCTGAAGCATGCGCTCACCGTATGGAGGGTTGGTGATGAGCAATCCAGGAGGAACGCCTTCAGGGCAAGTCAATTGGGTTGCATCCCATACTTTCAGAGCGATATGATCTTGCAAGCCTGCCAAATAGCAGTTCTGGCGAGCGTTATCTATCGCTTCAGGAGAGAGATCTGTACCCATGATTAACACATCTTCCCGCTCAAGGCCCTTTTCAGCGCGGGCTTTGGCTTGTTGAGTCAATGTCTCCCAGAGTGAGGCTTGATGGCCCTTCCAGCCTAAAAACCCAAAATACTCTCTCAGTAATCCAGGCGCGATATCAAAAGCCATCAGCGCGGCTTCCAAAACTAAAGTACCTGAGCCACACAGGGGATCCCACAAGGTTGGATGGGGTTGCTTCAGGCGAGTGGGCCATCCGGCTCGAATCAAAATGGCTGCCGCTAAAGTTTCTTTGAGAGGCGCAGGCCCTGTGTGCTTGCGATAGCCGCGTCGATGGAGGCTTTCACCCGATAAAGAAATCGACACTGTCACTTGTTCATGGTGTAAATGAATGTTGAAGATCAGATCTGGCTGATGGGTTTTGACAGAAGGCCTGACCCCTGTCTTTTCGCGAAACTGGTCTGCGATCGCATCTTTGGCGCGCTGTCCGGCAAATAGGGTGTTAGAGAAGGCCTCGTGTTGCCCCGTGACCTCAATGCAAAAAGAGCTGTCAGTATCCATGTGCTCAGACCATTCTATCTGAAGCATGGCATCATAGAGGTCTTGGGCTTGCAGTACTTTGAATTCTGAAAGCTTCAATAAAATTTGATTGGCGATGCGAGACTCGAGGCACACTTGGTAAAGCTGCTCAAGTGCCCCTTCAAAATAAACACCTGCCACGGTTTCTTTAGGGGAAGTGATACCCAGAGCCAAAAGCTCTTCTCGCAGGAGCCCTTCTAGGTTTTTGGCACACGTGGCAAAGCAGGGCAATAATGGGGACATGGTGAAATCCAAATAAACAGGACGCTCTCCAGGCCTTATACGCTTTTGGGGGGTGAAATGCAAGGCTTTCAAGACTTTAAAAAGCAAAGCTGACCGATAAGCCGGGTTCTGTCGTGGGCAATCATTCCTCTAGGCCTAAGATCGCTCTTAGGCTCAAGCAGCCTACCCGAACTCACCGCGCGGGTCACGCGGGGGGTCTTGCAACCCATGAGTCCCTATTTGGCCTTGCTCCCGATGGGGTTTGCCCTGCCCTCTCTGTTACCAGAGAGGCGGTGCGCTCTTACCGCACCATTTCACCCTTACCCCAACACCCGAAAGTGTGAAGGCGGTATCTTTTCTGTGGCACTTTCCGTAGGCTCACGCCTCCCAGGCATTACCTGGCATCTTACCCTATGGAGCCCGGACTTTCCTCTCTGCTGCCAAAGCAGCACAGCGACTGCCTAGTCAACTTTGCGAGAGGATCTTATCATAGCGGTGTTGAAAGAGATACTCGCAAGAATAGTGTCAAAATATTTGAAATTGCGCAGTCTGCATAGCGCATCTTGCATAGCGCATCTTGCGTAATTTTAAAATAATGCGTAAGATAGAACGTATTCTTATTGCTAGGTTTTTTATAAATTTCTTGAGCTGTAGGGCTAAAGTAGAGCTAAAAAAGATGTAAATTTATTAAAATTACAGTGATTATTTGTTGAGATAAAAGGTGATTTATGCAAAAAAATAATTTTTTCCCGGCAGGATTGGCATTAGGGCAGGCCTTTTGTAATCGTGTGAAAGAGAGGGTAGTACTTCAAAAGTGTGTGCAAAAGAATGAGCATGTTGTTTTGGTTTCACCGAGGCGCTATGGCAAAACGAGTTTGATTACCCAGGTGATTCAGGAAAATGACGTGCCTCATTGTTCAATTGATTTCCTGCCGGCAACAAATTCGCAATTTGTTAAAAATGCCATTTTGAATGGGGTAGGCGAGTTGCTGCCCTTCATACTACCGAAACAAAAGGTGCTGATGAAAAAACTTCTGACGTTTTTTAAGGGGCTAAACCCTAAGCTCTCAGTGTCTTTGGTGAAGGTGGGGTTTTCAATTGAATTTGCAAGTACTCAGCCTCCTGCAAAAAGTATCACAGAGGTCTTATTAGGGCTGGATCAAGTGGCGCAAAAGACAGATCAGCGCGCAGTAGTGCTGATGGACGAGTTTCAGCAACTCAGTTTTATCAGTGATAGCCATACATTAGAAGCCAGTATTCGCCATGCCGTTGAGCGCAGCCAGAATATCACCTATATTTTTTCAGGTAGTGATCGGCACACTTTGGAACAAATGTTTCAGGATAAAAACAGGCCGTTGTATCATCTGTGCAAACTGATCAGGATTGAGCGTATTCATTCAGAGGATTTTAAGAGTTTTTTGCAGAATGCGGCAAAAATCCGATGGGACGCATCACTTTCCTCAGAGGCTATAGAGACTATTTTAGAGCTCACGCAATGCCATACTTTTTATGTTAATTATCTATGTCGACAGCTTTGGAATTTTGACACAATTCCTCAAAAAGAAACCGTAGAGCGAGCATGGGAGCTGTATGTGCAAGAGCAGTTACCTTGGATTACGGATGATATCGGGCGCTTAAGTGCAAATCAACGCATCATTTTATTCGTGTTGGTCAGAGAGCCGACGAATGAAATTTTCAGTCAATATTTTTTAGAAAAGACGGGCCTGCAGATGAGCAGTATCCGTCGTGCGATAGATACTTTGCAGAAGAGTAATATGGTGGGTAAAAGTGAAAAAGGGGTCTATTATGTTTTAGACCCTGCTATTGCAAGTTACCTACGCACTGTGAAATCGCTCTTCTAAAATCTTTAAAAACTGCTAGAATACTCATCGCGTGCGGGCCCATAGCTCAGTTGGTTAGAGCAGAGGACTCATAATCCTTTGGTCCTAGGTTCAAGTCCTAGTGGGCCCACCAGTCTTTTTAATTTAAAATAAATCATTTTGGGAGTGTTCTATGACAAGTCCTCACACCAGCGGACATCGCATTGCTAAGATCATCGGTCGTGAGATCTTAGACTCCCGCGGGAACCCCACGGTTGAAGCCGAAGTGTTTCTAGACAATGAAATGTCTGCCTATGCCGCGGTGCCATCAGGCGCTTCGACAGGGTCTCGAGAAGCCCTGGAGCTGCGAGACCAAGACCCTACTCGCTATCTGGGGAAAGGCGTGTTAAAAGCCGTTGCCCATATCAACGGTGAGATCCAAAAATTATTACTGGGCAGGGATGTTTTAGATCAAGCCACAATAGATCAACTCATGATAGGCTCTGATGGCACTGAGAACAAAGCTCGCTTGGGTGCAAATGCCCTATTGGCTGTATCGATGGCAGTGGCAAAAGTTGCCGCTAAAGCGCAAAATATCCCATTATTTCAATGGCTCCAGACCCTTCATCACTCTAAAGAGCTCAAAATGCCTGTGCCTATGATGAATATCATCAATGGCGGGGCACATGCAGACAACAATGTCGACATGCAAGAATTTATGATTATCCCAATGGGCGCGCCTAATTTTCATGAGGCTTTGCGCTATGGTGCTGAGGTTTTTCATACCCTCAAGAAAGTCTTACATCATCAAGGCATGAGTACCTCTGTGGGCGATGAAGGCGGCTTTGCGCCTAACCTCCCCTCTAATGCCTCTGCGATTGATATTATTCTCGAAGCCATTGTTAAAGCGGGTTACAGGCCTGGAATTGATATTGCGATAGGATTGGATTTGGCAAGCTCAGAGTTTTATAAAAATGGACACTATCATCTGGCTTCAGAAGAGAGAATCCTTAATTCCGAATCTTTTGTGGATTATCTAGAGGAGTGGGTGAATCGATATCCCATCATCAGTATTGAAGATGCCATGGCTGAGAATGACTGGGCAGGCTGGAAATTGCTGACAGAGCGTCTGGGACATCGAGTCCAATTGGTGGGTGATGATCTTTTTGTCACAAACCCAAAAATCCTCAAAGAGGGTATTGCTTTGGGGGTTGCCAATTCGATTCTCATCAAGCTCAATCAAATCGGGACGTTGACAGAAACGCTCGAGGCCATACAGATGGCTGAAAAGGCGGGATACACAGCGGTTATCTCGCATCGTTCCGGGGAGACTGAAGATGCCTTTATTGCAGACCTGGCGGTTGGAACCGGTGCAGGGCAGATTAAAACTGGCTCTTTGTGCCGATCCGATCGTGTGGCCAAGTACAATCAGCTCTTGAGAATCGAGGCTGCTGTGGGGCAAGGGATCCGCTATTCTAGCAAGTCTATTAAAAATTTAAAAACATAAAAAATACATATAGAAAACATCGAGGGTATGCCGATCTTGATTCGATTTGAAAAACTCACGCTTGCTTTTTTGGGTATCTGCATGATCTTGCTGCTCAAGAGTGCGTTCTGGAGTTCAGAAGATCTGATGGCCATCTCGCGCGTGCACACCCAAACTGTGGCGCAGGAGAAGGTCAATCAGGTCTGGGTTCAGAAAAACACGGCGCTGTATCGGGAAGTGGTTTTATTGAAAAACAATCCTGACTACGTCGAAGGCATCGCCAGACGGCAGTACGGTTTAGTCGGCCCTGGAGAGACTTATTATGCCTATGCGATTTCGCCTGGCTCAACTACTTCAACACACTAACTGAAAACTTTTAAACATGGGAGTCCTGTGAATGCGTATTTTAGTGACGAATGACGATGGCATCTTAGCCCCTGGGATCTTGGCACTGGCCAAGGCACTCAAAGCCCACTGGGATGTGATTGTCGTTGCTCCTGATCGTAACAACAGTGGCGTCAGCAGTGCGATCAGCTTAGAAACGCCTTTA
>JAHFRR010000011.1:12852-19335 GCA_023266165.1 Thiotrichales bacterium | reverse complement strand
TGATGCGCCCGTGAGTTTAAAAGGTATTGATCGAGCAACGTCTCGTATTCTCAAAGCGGTGCAAGACCAGGAAATCATTGGGTTTGAGACAGACCATGATTGTGATGGTCAAACCAGCCATGCCGTGCTATATGAAGCGTTTACCCAGATTTTTAAGGTGCCTGACGTTAGGCTGCGATCCTACATTGGGCATCGATTGGCGGAAGGCTATGGGCTTTCTGAGAAATTGGCCCATCGCATTTTAGCTGACCCCATCAAGCCTAGCTTGATCATCACTGCGGATAATGGTTCCAGTGATGAGAAACAAATTGCGCTTTTAAAATCTCATGGGATTGACATCATTGTCACAGATCACCATGGCCTGCCCCTGGAAGGCCCACCAGAGAGTGCATTAGCCTGCATTAACCCAACGCAGGATGACTGTGCCTTCCCTGACTCCAGTATCGCGGGTTGTATGGTCGCGTGGTTGTTGATGGCCTCTGTCAGGCGTCTGGGGATAGAGCAAGGGGTCTTTCCCAAAAATACGCCCTCCCTTGCTATGCTGTTGGATTTCGTTGCGGTTGGAACGGTTGCAGATTGTGTGAGTCTATCCAGAAGCGTCAACAATCGCGCGGTGGTGCAGTATGGTTTGACTAAGATCCAAAAACTTGAGCGCCCTTGCTGGCAGGCGATCCAGTCTTTAATCCCTGAGCGAGCCATTGGGTTTGAAGATTTAGGATTTTTGATTGGGCCGTTGCTTAATAGTGATGGGCGGTTAGGCGATGCCTTCCAGTCTGTCAATTTTCTGTTGTCAAAAAGCTTGGATGAAGCCATGCCTTGGGTGCGTTTGCTCTTTGAGGCCAATCAAACGCGCAAAACCCTCCAAAAAGAAATTACAGATCAGGCCATGCAGCATGCAGAGCAGCAGGTCAAGCTGGGGCGAAAATCGCTGGTGATCTATTTGAAAGAAGGGCATGCGGGTGTTCATGGGATTTCAGCCACGAAAGTGAAAGATGCCTTTGGGCGTCCAACTTTGATTTTTGCACCCAAACAGGGCCAGCCTGGGGTGATGACAGGGTCGGGGCGTAGTCTGGAAGGTCTGCATCTGAAAAACATATTGCAGCAAGTCGCCAGCCAATATCCCCAGATGTTGATTGGCTTTGGAGGTCATGCGGGTGCAGCAGGGCTGATGCTCTATGAGCATCAGTTTGAGGTATTTTCAATGGCCTTTGAAGCGAGGGTATCAACAGCCTCTGAGCATTTGACTTTAGGCCCTGTGATCTATAGCGACGGGCGTTTAGAGCCTTCCCAGATCAGTCTTACCACAGTGCATGCTTTGCAGCAACTAGAGCCTTTTGGGCGAGAGTTTGAGGCCCCCCAGTTTGAGATCGAGCCAATGATTATTGCTCAAAAACCTATCGGACACGCGGGGAATCATTTAAAACTGCGCTTGGATGTGGGAAATCAGCAATGGCTGGATGCCGTGTGGTTTTTTGCGTTGGAAGACCCTCACTATGCCCTTGCGATCACGGTGAAGCGTAAGCAGCGGTTTTTGATTCGCCTTCAAGAAAATCACTATCAAGGTCGCGTGCAGCTTCAAGCGCAAATTGTTGCAATGCTGGATTAGTCGCTTTTTAAGTGGCTGCTGGTGTCGTCGCTGTGAAAACCAGGGCCATAGACGCAAAAAGATGAGAGTGCGTGTACTGCGCCCTTCAACCAGCTTTTTGAAGGCTGCGCCATAGGGCCCACAGAGTTATCTTTTGTCTCATCTCCATGGTTCTTACGAGCAGGACTCACCCAAGAGGGAGTAGGTGGGCGTTGCTGTGAGGATTCAGAGCCAGTGTCTTCTTCTAGGCTTTCTGCAACGGATTCCAAAATAGCTTTGTGGGGAGGGTCTTGTCTGCATAGGTCAAGCTCGTTATCCCAAATATCAAGGGCATCGTTGTAGTCTTGGGCTCGCGCATCTTTTTGTTCAGATTGGTAATGATTTCTATGCGCCATCCACCATGCTGCATTGCCCACAAGCATTGCAAAAACAACAAAGACAGCCACATCTGCATCTGCTTCTTTTAAATCTTTGCCTGCTTGACCACAAGCTATTTGATATGTTTTTGCCGCGTGGGCTGCGGCCATGAGGGCAGATGGATAAGAATATTTTGATCTCTGTTGGTATAAGGGATCAGCCCCTTTTTCGAGGCATTGTCTACATAGGTCAGTATATTGCATGCGAACACAGAGGTTCAAGATAGTATCTTTTTGGATTGGCTTGTGTTGATCTTCAAAAGACAGCAAAGTTGTCAGAAGATAGGCTTCGTCAATACTGGCATCCGTGCTGGCCTCAATGCTCTGAATACACAAGGATAGTTGGGTGTGTGCCTTGGCATAATTGCGCTGTGCAATAAAACGCGAAGCATTACGTAAGCAATCCCGGATGGAGTTTAAACGGCTTCTCTGAAGGATATACTCAACATTGCTAAACGACATACTCTCCATCCTCGAAGATGACAAGATCTGTGTCATTATCCTCAAAAAAATTATGTAATGCAACTCTCGGAGTGGATAATTTTTAAGTGTCATAATGTAGGGTTGGGCTGTATGGAAGTTAAATGTGGGCTCTGTGCAAACGTCAGTGCCGTGTCATGTGAGGTAGGTGTGGAAGGGGTTCGCGCGATTGCTGCCTTGTAGGAAAGATATTGGCTGAGTAAAAACGAAAGGCTGCCAACGCTGATTTGCATCAATGAGGTCACTTGATCTTCTGTGCAGCGAGTGAGTTCAGACCCTACCCACGCAGAATATGCCATTGCTAAACAGTAGGCCCCTCCTGTGAACAATGCAGTCCCTAGGAGTACAACAGCTGGATGACAAAGAATAGAAGAGCAGCTGGTTCTATCATACCGAGCTTTGCTATCGATCGTATTTTGCAACCTCCATACATCACTGGTGTTGATGCCAGCAGTCAATAATGCATTGGGGAATGTCGCCCAAAATCGATAACTTATTTGATCATTGGACATCCATAATGATGCGAGAATATTGTTAAAGGCAATATCAAAACCACCGCCAATCATGCGGAGAAGCTGCTGGCGAGTGAAGAAGAAGCTTTTCCAGTTCTCAGGGGTATTGTCTTCTTGCTCTCTAACTTCACTGCTCAGTGCGTACTGTTTCATTAAGAAACCCGCAAAAGCGGGCATAGCAATACCCAATGCTGCTAATACAGTTGGAATGTAGCTGTGCGCATCGTCTGTCGCAAAGGGATAGATTAGTGCAGGGGCCATTGCAAGCGTAAACCCCATGCAGCATAATCCGAAGTCCTCTTTTGAGAGCCTTGTGTGAGCCCCTTTTTCAAGGAGAACACTGAGTTTGCTGGCCATCAGTGCAGCACTTCCCCCTGAAATGACAACAGAGCGATAGACTCTGTCAGAGCTTGAGACTAAAACATTGGTTGCAATGTTTGCACCTGTTAGGAGAATAGCCAATACCTGCTCCGTGTACTGAGGGCAATGAAATTTTTTCCCTGATGTTTCATTGGTGTTTGGAATAATTACAGTGGGCGTTTGATGTTGAGGTTGTCTAGAATGGGCTGTGATAGATGCTGTTGAGCTTTTACTTTCTACCTGCGCTACATCAGCTGCCTGATAGGTAGGTGCCCACGCTGCTCGAATGCTATGAGGTTGTTGAGTGTGCGCTGGGCGTGATTGCGTTGCGCTTTGGAAGTCTTTCGATTTCCCATGGCCTTTGCGATGGCGCTTACGTTGCTTGGGTTGCGTATGAGCATCTGTAGAGTCACTGCTTGAGTGGCTGGAGAAAGAGTCTCGCTCGACATTAGGAGAGCGGTTTTCTGGGCTTTGAGAGGCTTTATTCGTGGGCTGAGCTTTAGTGACTGTTTTAGTTTTACGTGCGTTTCCATGCATGACTCTAACTCCTGTTGGCAATTAATGTCATTAATTGTACCAAGAATCAGATCTATTATCAACCCCTTTTAGATTAAAATTTGTAACTCACATGCGTTTTTATTTTTCCAATCGAATCCGCGGCAGAATTTGTTTGATGAGTTTGGGGGTGCTGGCAAAAATCGTGCCGCCATAGAGGTAGTCTTCACCTCCCCAAAGATCCATCACCATACCCCCTGCTTCACGGACAATCAGGGCGCCCGCTGCAACATCCCATGGCTGGACATCCATGCCCCAAAAGGCTTGCAGCGCACCTGTGCCAACATACGCGAGATCCAGAGCAGTTGTTCCGCTGCGTCTGAGATTGCAATGTTCATCTTGCATAAATTGAATGACCGCATTGATCTGATGTATGTTGGCTTTTTGATGCGGGATGCCTGCTGAAAATAACATGCCAGCCATAGTAGGATCTGGGCTGACACGCATGCGATGATCATTCAATTGCGCACCTTGGCCTTTAATGGCCACATACAGATCTTGCGTCAAGGGGTGGTATACAACAGCATGGCTGAGTCTCCCTTGGGTTTGTAAGGCAATGGAGACGGTATATTGGGGCAATCCACGGATAAAATTAGCGGTGCCATCGAGCGGATCAATGATCCAAATTTGTTGGCTTTGTAGGTTACCTGATTTGCCAGACTCTTCGGCCAAGATCCCGTGATCTGGATAGGCTTGCAAGAGGGTTTCGATCATCGCTGCCTCAGCAGCTTGATCGATTTGGGTGACCAGGTTATTGAGGCCCTTTTCCGAGACCTGTAAACGCGTTTGTTGCACCACCGCACGGGTAATCAAATCTCCGGCTTTACGGGCCGCTTTAATGGCAATATTCAGGAAGGGATCCATAGCAGTCATTCCCTAGGAAGATGTTGAGGTTTGCGCATTCTACTGGATTTGTGGGGGCTTCACAACTTTTTTATTTGAGTTTTTAGGTGCGCTGTCAGAGGCATGAAACTTGCTTGACAGATTTTTTTGATTTTTTGATCGCTTTGTTGACAATGCTTTTTTCTCATCTCCAGACTTGTATTTTTTAAAATCTATGATAGACTTTTAAAAATTCAAATCCAGCCAATATCAACGGGGTATTCAGGGTGAAAGCATGCTGAATGTGAGAGATGTTTTGGGCAAAACGCATGTTTTGACCATCAACCGCTTTCATTTTGAGGGGCGTGTTAACCGCTTATATTGCTTGACGTTGAGCGGAGTATTGGCCTCTCAAATTAAATTAACGTTGCGTCAAAACCTGATGTTTGAGCTGCCTGAATCTGGAGGGCATATTGCAGGGTGCTTGATGTCTTATGACATACTCAGGGGTGCCGAGACAACAGGGTGGGTGTACACCCTGAGCATTCAGCCGCGACTTTCGCAATTGGCGCACACCAGGCGTTTTCATACAGTGACAGGCGTGCCTTGTGAATCAAGGCTTGCGTGGCTCTTTTTAAACGGAGCCATCCCTTATAAAAATCAATTGTCATCAGACATGCAAAAGAAAATAGAAACACAGGATATGATCTATGGCGAGACGGATTTGCTTTATTTTCTGAGTTTAAGAGAAGAGGGCGTACAGTTTGTTTTTTTACAAAAACCAGAGGGTGAGGTCTTGATGTTGCTGGAAAATATCCGGCAGTACCCTCACAGTACTCATGAGGCACTCAAGAAAGATCTGAGATTCCAGCCTTTGCAGCCCCTCTCATCCAACACCTCTGTCATAGAATCCTATGTTTTAGAAAATACCTCACTCCAGTATTTAGCGGGGAATGGGGATTGCTATCTGTTAGGCTTAAGTGTGCAGCTTCAGCACGAAGATCTTGAAAAGCGCCCTGTAACCGCTGAGGCCTATGATTGCCATAATATCCATGAGATCTATGTGATCCAACAAGAAATTGTAGGTGAACGAAGTATCGAGGGCTGGGTTTGTCAAAACCATCTTCAGGGATTACCTGCAGGAGCCTCTCAACAAGCATCCCAACATGTACGCCTCTTTTCGCCTGAGATCACAAGGGCTATGCCTGGATATTTGCTTGGTGGGATCTGGCAAAAACATCAAACCATAGGCCCTGCGGGAGAACATGCGATTTATTTTCCTCACGCTTGCGAAAAGGCCTCCCAAACGGGCTTTCCAAGCTTTGTGCAAGACATTCAGGGGGTTGTAACGCGCGAGGGTGGAGCCACGCATGCAGTGACACTGAACGCTGAACTGCTGCTCAGCAGTCAAAATGGGCGATTATTGAAGTGGCTGCACAGCGGTGCGATGGCGCATGCTAAAAATCCCAATCTGGTGCATCGAGACAATGAGCATCACACACATATTCAAACGCGAGGCGGTGTGAATTTTTCTTTATCAAGACAAAGTGAGCTTGCACCCATTGCCCATACGCACATGGGGGTAACAGATCCACAGGGTCGGCACGCGATGATTGCACAAGGCGCGCGCCTTTCCCCTCAGGAGGGTGTATTACATCAGGGACTGTTTGAAGCCAGTACGGGGTTTGCGCTCAGTCAAGTGGCTCAGAACTATCAAGTCCTGTTGCAAGATACCCATCAAGGGCTGCTCTAT
>JAHFRR010000011.1:0-12842 GCA_023266165.1 Thiotrichales bacterium | reverse complement strand
TTTGGCGTGAAGAAAGCCAGGTAGACAGCATTTCTGAGCGCTATTATCCAGAGGCGCAAGGCCGTCAGATTCAACAGCCTCCTGTGTATCTTCAAACGATCGAAATCCAGTATACGCTGATCGACCCGCAGACCTATATTGCAGGTGTTTATTTTCAATTGTCAAAACCTGCTTTATCCCTTCAATCCATGACGCTCTCTCACTTTTCAGGGGGCTCTGAACCCCCTGAAAGTCAGATCGATTTGATCAATCCGTGTTTGATCGTCACAAATCTTTCTGTGGGGAAGGCGTTAGGATTTTTAGTGACAATCACAACAAGAGAAGGAATTCTTAAGATACCGCTTCAACTGGAGTATTGCGCGGGGCTGATGATGTATCGCGTTCAGGCGCAAGCGCATCTGATCTCCCAAGAATGGGCGCTGACCGTGAGCTTTTCCTTAGACCCTGTGCTTCAAGATCAGGTCGATCATTTTATTTTAAAAGCGCCTACCGTGGGGGAACAAGTGCTGCCTGCATCTTGCAGCTCCTGTCACATACGAGAGGCTCAATCCAATGAGGTTTTTAATTTAACATTACAGGTTATTTTGAAAAATCAAGAGCAGGTTGATATGAGATGTCAAGCAACAGCACCTGAGCAGGCAAGCCTTGCGGCATCTTCGGTGAAAAGCCCATTGGGATATGTTCAAACCCTGTCAGAGGGTGAGATCTTTTCGCATCGTACGATTCCTCTGAGGGCGCAGTATTTCTCGGTGGATGATGCTAGTTTATCCCGTTTTTCGCACACGCCTGTTTCCTGGTTATATGGCCAAGAGGACGCGCTACATCCCAACCATGCAGCGTCCAGTACGGTGTCGCGCTATATGAATCAGTTTGAGGCTAAAGAGGTCAATCAACCTTGGGACTCTCAGCCGCTGATTGCACAAGGGGCTCTCGCAGCTGATAGTACAAGGGCGAGCCAGGATTTACAGTACCGGGGTAATTATGACTATCAGCATCAAGGCATCACCCATATCACAGAGCAACATCAGATACTCACAGAGTCTATCAACGCGCCTTCCCAAAAAGAAATGCATCAGGGGATTCATCAAGAAACCTGGTCTGGCGCGCTTTCAACACAGCATTTCCAGCATTATACCCGCACGAGTGCTCAGGGGGAGCATCAGATTCACCAGTATCATCAAGAGATAGGGCTGGCCCAATTCCGTAGCCATCAAGAGACTTTTAACCATCAAAGCCTGACGCAACACGCCTCTGGTTCTACCGAAAGCAGTGGAGTGAAGTCTGAAAGCCACTCAATGAAAATTATTGCGTCGACACTCACGAATTTTTGCTAGATTTTTTTATTTTTAAAATTTTGATATGTTTTTAAAATAACCTCTTGCATCTTGAGTAATTTTTGTTAGAATGACGCTGTCTTGATGCTTAAAGATCCAGACGGAGTCTTATTTTTAACAAAGGAGATGATGATGCCTTACTACACAAAAATAGAGACCACAACCTATGGTGTGATGACCGCTGGATGTGGCGATACCAAGCTTGCAGACCGTTTAGCCAATACCAATACTCAGGTGGCTGGCGCGGATTTTGCCTATGTTTATCAGTTTGATCTGGATATCCAACAACCGCATAACGAAGCGGGCGCCGCGAATGCATCTTCTGCGCCATTCACACAAGATATCATGCTGACGCTGCCGGATTATGAGCCGATTCCAGCAGGTATGCTGATTGTCATGAATGGCCATGATGTCATTAAGACGCTGACATTGAATATCACCGCACGTCGGGCGGGTCAAGAGACCCTGCTGGGTCAATATGTCATGACCAATGGTATCTTGATTGGTGCTGAGCATATGATTAAAGATCAGCGGGATCCTGAAGCATTAAAGCATCGCGGAGAGATTCAATTAAGCCTGCGGTTTAACAACATTCAATTCCAAAACTTTGTGACCAACACACAAGGTCAGTTGGCGACAACGGCCTCTTAAATGAGACCCCCCTTCCAAGCTTTGATGCAAACGGCGCTGTCCAGGCGAAGGCGTGATAACGTGTCTGTGATGGTAGTAGATGTTGATGTTGATGACACACCCGATCTTCTCTGAGCCTGAGCCCATGGTTTTACAGGGCATGCACGGTACCTATATTTTGCAAGCGCTGCTTGGATTAGGGGGGATGGGTGTGGTGTATCAAGCGCAGGCTTTGGGGGAGGGGCTGCCGTCTCAGGTTGCTATTAAGGCTTTAAGTCCTGGCCTGTTAAAAGAGCCGCTGGGGGCTGAGTTGCTCAGGCGTGAGGCCCAGTGCGAGTCTCAGCTTCAACATCCAGACATCGTGCAGGTTTTTGAATATTTTGAAGACCAAGGTCAGAGCTATAAAGTGATGGAGCTGATTGAGGGGGAGTTACTGAAAGATCGTATCCAAGCAATGTGCTTACTGCCCAGGCCTTTGTCTCACATCCAGATACAAGAGATGAAAGAGATCATGATCGCACTTTGCGAGGTTTTAAGCTTTGTGCATGATCAGGGTATTGTGCATGGAGATGTGAAGGCAAGCAATATTTTTGTGATGCCCACCGGACGGATTAAGCTTTTGGATTTTGGGATTGCTCAAGCTGTGAGTACGCACATACGTCCGCAAAAGGATATTGAAGCCCTTCAACGTTTATGGTCAGAGTGGGTATATGGTTTTTGGAAGGGGAGAGCGGGAAAATATGCTTCCGTATTGGCTTTCAAAAAAGCGCTGGAGCGGGGTCACAAAAGCCAGTGCAGCGCTGTTTTCAAAAAAATTTCAAAACTTTTTTCAAAAAGCCTGTCAAAAAGGATAAAAATAAGTTGTATGTTGTCTCAGTTTTTTGTATGATTGAACGTCCTTGGAATTGGGTGAGCCGTTTTTTGCGACTCCTGGGAGTCTAAGGGCGCTTTTTTAAAAGAATTTTTGAAGATTGAATAAGATTGGGAAAACGCATGAAAACATTTACAGCAAAGCCTGCAACGATCGAGCGAGAGTGGTTAATCGTAGATGCAACGGGTGCCACATTGGGGCGCCTTGCATCCGAGGTTGCAAAACGATTGAGAGGGAAGCATAAGCCGACGTATACCCCTCACGCGGATACGGGCGACCATATCGTGATTATCAATGCCGAGAAAGTGGTGGTGACGGGTAATAAAGCGAAAGATAAAATTTATTACTCTCATACAGGCTATCCAGGGGGCTTGAAAGAAGAAACATTTGAAAAGCGCTTAGCACGTAAGCCAACCGATGTGATCGAGATGGCTGTGCGTGGCATGTTGCCAAAAGGCCCATTGGGTCGCGATATGTTTCGCAAACTGAAGGTTTATGCAGGGGTTGCACATCCACATGATGCACAACAGCCTAAACCTATCGTATTGGGCAAGCGGTAATTAATATTTTTTTATAAAGGAACCTGAAACTCATGGCAAAAGTTCAATATAACTTGGGCACTGGACGTCGTAAAAGCTCGACGGCACGTGTGTATCTGAAATCTGGGAAGGGGCAAATCACGGTAAATGATCGCCCTTTGGATACCTATTTTGGCCGTAAGACAGATCGGATGGTCGTGCGTCAACCGCTGGACTTGGTCGAAATGACGGATAAGTTAGATATTATGGTGTATGTCGATGGCGGGGGTACTACGGGTCAAGCCGGTGCAATTCGTCACGGTATTACACGTGCCTTGATTAATTTGGATGAGAGTCTGCGCGGTGTCTTGCGTGCTGCAGGGTTTGTCACTCGTGATGCGCGTGAAGTCGAGCGTAAGAAAGTCGGTCTGCATAAAGCCCGCCGAAGACCGCAGTACTCCAAGCGTTAAGCGCGTTAATCGTCATTCTTTGGGTTGTGTTGAGGGGGCCGCGATGATTTCAAATAAGCGTTCTGTGATGTTATTGTTTTCAAACAAGTTGTGCCCTTATTCGCATCGTGTTCGTATTGTATTGGCAGAGAAAGGCGTGCAGGTTGACCTGGTCGAGGTTGATTTGCAGAATAAGCCTGATGAGCTCCTGGACATGAACCCTTATGCCACGGTGCCTACGCTGCTCGATCGAGATCTGGTGCTCTATGAGTCTTCTATCATTTTGGAATATCTAGAAGAGCGCTTTCCTCACCCGCCTTTGATGCCCGTCTATCCCGTGGCCCGTGGTAAAAGCCGCCTGATGATGAACCGTGTGGATCGAGATTGGTATACGTTGATGCGCGAGATTCTGCATGGATCCCCTGATAATGCTGCGCGCTTTCGTCGAGATTTGACAGAAAGCTTAATCTCTGTAGCACCCGTTTTTGAAAGCATGCCTTACTTTTTAAGTGATGAGTTCTCTTTAGTGGATTGCAGTGTCGCAGCGTTGCTGTGGCGCCTACCCATGCTAGGGATTGAGCTGCCTGCGGGCCCTGGAAAATCTATTTTCGAATATATGGATCGTGTCTTCTCGCGCGAGGCTTTTCAGAAGAGCTTGACCGATGCCGAGCGAGAAATTCGAGAAACTGAGGATCTCTAACTGTGTCAAACACTCTGCGCGCGACTTTGATTCGAGCGACCTATGATTGGCTGGTTGAGCAAGCGCTTACCCCTTATTTTTTAATTGACGCTGAGCAATCCGGTGTTGAAGTACCACGAGAATATGTCGAAGACGGTAAAATTATTTTAAATGGCTCTCCCATTGCTATTCGCAATTTTTTGCTCGATGATCAGTGTATTGCCTTTGAAGCCAGCTTCTCTGCCCAAGTCTGGCAGATTTATGCGCCCCTCTTGGCTATCTATGCTGTCTATGCCAGTGAAACAGGCCAGGGTATTTATGCCAGAGACTTTGGCTCTGGACTCTTGATCAATGAAGGCGATGAAATCGAATCTCCCGCCCTGCGAGAAGGCTCTGAAGGCCCCCTCTTGAAAGAGACGCCTGGTCTTGCGCCTAGTGAAGAGCCCACGCGATCCCATTCGCATCTCAAAGTGGTTAAATAATTAAATATAAATAAATAATTAAAATAAAAAATAAATACAAAAATGGGAGCGAGAGATGGGATTCAAATGTGGCATCGTGGGCCTTCCCAATGTGGGCAAATCCACGCTCTTCAATGCATTGACGAAAGCGGGCATCCCTGCTGAGAATTATCCGTTTTGTACGATTGAGCCCAATGTGGGGATTGTTGAGATGCCTGATCTGCGTTTGCAGGCGCTATCCAATATCGTCCATCCTGAGCGCGTTGTCCCGACCACGATGGAGTTTGTAGACATTGCAGGTTTGGTGAAAGGAGCTTCGAAAGGCGAAGGGTTAGGGAATCAATTTCTTGCTAATATTCGCGAGACAGACGCCATTGCTCATGTCGTTCGTTGTTTTGACGATGATGACGTGGTTCATGTGGCAGGGAAAATTGATCCTCTCTCAGATATCGAGATCATCCACACAGAGCTTTTACTGGCTGACATGGATACGCTAGAGAAATCCGTGCTCCGCTTGGGAAAACAAGCCAGGCATGGCACGCTCGAGGCTAAGGCCCAGCTGGCTTTTATTGAAAAAGTCAAACACCATGTCGATCAAGGACAATTGGCTCGAACCCTGGTGTTACAAGCGCAAGAAGAAGCCCTGTGGCTCAAGCAACTCCAGCTTTTAACCGCTAAATCCACATTGTATATTGCCAATGTCTCTGAAGAAGGGTTTGAGAATAACCCCTATCTGAAAGCCGTAGAAGCACTGGCGCTTAAAGAGGGCTCGCACGTGGTTTCCATCTGCGCCTCCATCGAATCTGAGATTGCGGAGCTGCCAGAGGCGGAAGCGCAAGATTTTCTCGAATCTTTGGGGCTTGCAGAGCCGGGTTTGCACCGCGTGATCCGTGCAGGGTATACGCTCTTGAAGTTGCAGACCTATTTCACGGCCGGCAAAAAAGAGGTGCGTGCCTGGACAGTTCCTGTGGGCGCCACAGCCCCTCAAGCCGCCGGAAAGATTCACACTGATTTTGAGAAAGGCTTTATTCGCGCCGAAGTCATTGCATATGCGGACTTTATCCAGTACCACGGGGAATCCGGTGCGAAGGATGCTGGAAAATGGCGCTTAGAGGGTAAAGAGTACATTGTCAAAGATGGCGATGTGGTACATTTTAGGTTTAATGTTTAAGAAAATTAATATTAATTTTATTAATATATTTTAGTGTATTATGGATCAAGAGGAGCGCGCTATGCAACCCCATCAAAACAGCTCTACTGGGCATTTTCATCCGATCTGGCTTCAGAGCCTACTGATAGTCTCAGGCCTGCTGGCGCTCATCACATGGCCGCTGCATACGACTTTTCTAGAGCTGTCGATGGGGTGGGCCTGGGTGATTCTGGCCGTGTTGGCAAGTCTGGGCCTGGTGCATCAGGGCTCGATCCGCCTGATGTGGCAGACTTTAGGAGTTGCTAATGCTTTGTGGCTCTTGGCGTGGCTGGCTTTTCAGTTGGCTGTGTTTGCTCATCCTGATATTTCCTGGACGGATCAGATGCCCTATGCGCTGGTTTTGAAAATCCCTTTTCAGCATCTGTTATGGGGATGGGGTTTGTGGGGAGCCTTATTTTTGCTGATGCCCTCACGCATGCGTGGGCACGCTGTGCCGAAAGCCTTAGTTTCTAAAGGTCGTTATTTACCGTGGATTGGTATGGCGTTTGTAGTATCCCTCTTGGTTTCGAACATTACGACGCAGAAGATCAGTCATTTTTGGGGGATTACGGTCGATGTAGGGACTTGGTTTTTCCCAGTAACCTATATTTTTAATGATATCTTCACAGAGGTTTATGGGTACAGTGCAACACGTAAATATATTTGGGCGGCGATTTTTGCCAATCTGGTGATGATCGGAGGGTTCGCCTTGGTCTTGCACCTAGGTCATTCGCCTTTTAAATCCAGCTATACCGAGATTCTCTGGACTGTGCCCAGGATTTTATTGGCATCGCTGGTTGCCTTCTTTTTAGGGGAGTTCCTTAATGCCTTTGTGCTGGCAAAGCTCAAAATCAAAATGCGAGGTCGTTGGTTACCTCTTCGAACCATTGGATCCACAGGGGTGGGCGTTGCCATTGATAGCATCGCTTTTGTGACGATTGCGTTTGCAGGGACGATGCCAGTGAGTGTGCTCCTGGCGATTGCGTTGTGGGAGTACATCTTGAAAGTCGGTTATGAAATTCTTGCAACCCCTTTGACGTGCTATGTCATTAAAGTTTTGAAAAAAGTGGAACATCAAGACATCTATGATGTGAAAACACGATTTTCACCTTTTCACTGGCGTTAGTCCTTGCTTTGTGCGGGGGCTTGGAGATATAATACTTTTCGCTTTTTAGGCGAATCTAGAAAGTGCGTCAAGACTCTTGCCATATCGGGGTTTTGGGACGCTATTATTTTTAAACAAGGAGAAGGATCATGGCATTGACTGTTGAGAAAACCGCAGAGGTTTTAAAAGAGTTTCAGCGAGCGCCTGGAGATACAGGGTCGTCTGAAGTACAGATTGCGATTTTAACTGCGCGCATTCAAGATTTAAGCGAGCATTTCAAAACGCACAAACATGATTTTCATTCGCGTCGAGGCCTGCTACGCATGGTCAGCCAGCGTCGTAAGTTGCTGGATTATTTGAAAAAGGCAGATGCTGAGCGCTATCGTTCTATCGTTGAAAAGTTAAATCTGCGTCGATAAGATTTAGAGAGAGAAGAGATTTTAAGAGTATAACCCTGCACCCTGATATTTCCTCATCATCGTGCACACAAGGAAACACAATGAAAGTTTTTAGAAAAGTATTTCAATACGGGGCCCATCAAGTGACCCTCGAAACTGGCGGTATTGCCCGTCAGGCAACGAGTGCTGTGATGGTTCGCATGCAAGACACAGTCGTTCTAGTCACTGTGGTCGGTAAGCGCAGTGCGAGCACAGCTGATTTTTTCCCTCTGACTGTGAATTATCAAGAGCGTATGTATGCCGGTGGTCGCATCCCAGGTGGGTTTCTCAAGCGCGAAGGGCGCCCTGGAGATCACGAAACCTTGATCGCACGTTTGATTGATCGGCCCATTCGACCCCTCTTTCCTGAAGGCTTCCGCCATGAAGTTCAAGTGGTTGCCACGGTGATGTCTTTGGATCCTGAGGTGACACCCGATATTCCAGCGATGATCGGAGCTTCCGCAGCCTTGATGCTGTCAGGGATTCCGTTTGAAGGCCCGATTGGTGCGGCACGCGTAGGATATATTGACGGCCAGTATGTCTTAAATCCCTCTGACAGCCAGCTGCTCAATTCAAGTCTAGACTTGGTTGTTGCAGGTACTGATAAAGCTGTCTTGATGGTAGAGTCTGAAGCCAAAGAGCTGTCTGAAGAAGTGATGTTAAATGCGGTGGTTTTTGGCCATCAGCAACAGCAACTTGCCATTCAAGCGATTAAAGAATTGGCGAAAGCTGCAGGCAAGCCTCAATGGGAATTCACACCCGTATTGCCCGATGCAAACCTCGTTGCACAGATCCAAACGCAGGTGGGTGAGTCTTTGAAGGCCGCCTATCAGATTCGCGAAAAGCAAGATCGTCAAGAAAAAATTGAAGCCATCAAAACAGGCTTGGTACAAGCACTGGTCACAGGTCTAGAGGGTGCACCTTCTGAAAAACCCGTAATGGAGATTTTTAGCAATATTGAATATCGTCATGTTCGAGACACCGTGCTCAATGGTGAGCTACGTATTGATGGGCGTGACACGAAAACTGTGCGTCCTATCCGCGTGGAGACGGGCTTGTTGCCTCGTGTGCATGGCTCAGCGATGTTTACGCGAGGCGAGACACAAGCGATTGTGGCAACCACCTTGGGTACCGATCGCGAAGCGCAAATCCTGGATCTGATGTCTGGGGAAGAGCGTGGGCGCTTTATGTTGCATTACAACTTCCCTCCCTACTGCGTGGGAGAAACCGGCATGATGGGTTCACCCAAGCGTCGTGAGATTGGTCATGGTAACTTGGCTAAGCGCGCGTTGACAGCCTTGCTGCCTAGCGATGCGGATTTCCCGTATGTGTTGCGTGTTGTCTCTGAAATTACAGAATCCAATGGTTCCAGCTCGATGGCGACCGTCTGTGGCGCAAGCTTGGCTCTGATGGATGCCGGTGTGCCCCTGAAGGCACCTGTTGCTGGGATTGCGATGGGCTTGATCAAAGAAGCCGATCGTTTTGCCGTGTTGACGGATATCCTAGGCGACGAAGATCACCTGGGCGACATGGATTTTAAAGTTGCAGGAACGGTTGAAGGGATTACAGCACTTCAAATGGATATCAAGATCAATGGCATCACGCAAGAAATTATGCAAGTGGCCTTGAACCAAGCGCGTGAAGGGCGTCTGCACATTTTGGCCATCATGAGCCAGGTGTTGGATGCACCCAAAGAGATGTCTCAGCATGCACCTCGCATGACTGTTCTCAAAATCCATCCTGAAAAAGTCAAAGAAGTCATCGGGAAGGGCGGTGCCACCATCAAAGGCATTATCGAAAAAACCGGCGTCAGTATTGATATTGAAGACGATGGTTCGGTCAAGATCTTCTCCAGCGATGGCGAGGCTTCTAAAGCCGCTGTTGCGATGATCGAAGCGATTATTGCCACGGCAGAGATCGGTGCGATTTATGAGGGTAAAGTGGTACGCTTGGCAGATTTCGGCGCCTTTGTGAATGTCCTGCCTGGTAAAGATGGCTTGGTGCATATCTCCCAGATCCAAGAAGCCCGTGTCGAAAAAGTCACGGATGTTCTTTCTGAAGGGGATATCGTGCGTGTGAAAGTGTTAGACATCGATCGTCAAGGCCGTATTAAGCTGACGATGCGAGATCTCGACGCTGAACCCACCGCAGCTCCTGCAACAGATGCGCAGGTGACAGAGTAACTCTTCGCAGTGTCTTGGTTACTGTGTCAACGATTGTCATCCCCGTGAAAGCGGGGATCTAGGTTCTTTAATTCTTAAAACATCTATTTCCGATAATAAGAAGACTCTGAAACTTTATTAAGTTAATAGTCTGCAAGTCTTGCATTTCAGGCTCATCATGCTGTTTTTTTTATTTGACTCTATGTACGTTCTCTGAGATGATTACACTTTTTTAGAGCTATTGATTTTCTGGGTTTGCGCAGTAGGGTTTATAAAATGGCAATCACTAAAACGAATGAACACCTACAAAGCTTAGTTGAGGAGCTAAGACAGCTGCCTGCAGAAACTGAGTGGTTAGAGTTTAAGGTCAACAATACTAAACCTCAGGAAATAGGCGAATATCTCTCTGCGCTTTCTAATTCCGCAACGTACTGTGGCAAAGCGAATGCCTATATTATTTGGGGTGTCTCTGATTCGAATCGTGCAGTTGTGGGGACAACATTCAAGCCTAGCGAGGCTAAAGTTGGCAATGAGGCATTAGAAAGCTGGCTGTTGCGTCTGCTTTCACCCAAAATTCATTTTTATTTTTATGAGTTTTTGCTGGAGGAAAAGAACATCGTTCTTCTCGAGATCAGTGCCGCTTTTCGACATCCAGTGCAGTTTGAAGGCATTGAATACATACGTATTGGATCTTACAAAAAGAAACTAAAAGATCATCCAGAAAAAGAACGTGAGCTTTGGCGTATATTTGATAGAATACCTTTTGAAAGAGAGATAGCGGCTGAAAATCTTCTGGCAGAGGATGTTCTGAAACTGTTGGACTACCCGAACTATTTCAGTCTTTCCAATCTTCCCTTGCCAGAAAATCGAGAAGGTATTTTGGGTGCATTTGAGAGTGAGGGGTTCACTGTGCGTCAAGATCATGGTAAATGGATCATTACAAAACTTGGTGCGATACTATTTTCTAAAAATTTAGCCGACTTTCAGACTCTAAAACGAAAGGCCATGCGGGTTATTTTATATGATGGGGATTTGAGAGTTAAAACACATCGTGAGTATGAAAGCCTAAAAGGATATGCCTCCGGGTTTGAGGAGTTGATGCAGAATATCTCTCATCTGTTGCCAACGCAGGAGTTCGTTGGGTTATCACTTCGTAAAAATATTGGAGAATTTCCGCCGCTGGCGATTCGTGAGTTGGTTGCAAACGCAATGATCCATCAAGACTTTTATGTATCAGGCACGGGGCCTATGGTTGAGATTTTTTCGCATCGTGTCGAGATTACCAATCCTGGATTGCCACTTGTTAAGACAGAGCGCTTTTTAGATAGCCCGCCAAAATCGCGTAATGAACATATTGCTTCGTTCATGCGTCGTATTGGTGTTTGTGAGGAGCGTGGAAGCGGAATTGATAAAGTGGTTTCTGAAACTGAACGTTGTCAGCTACCCGCGCCAATTTTTGAAACTACCGATGAACATACACGGGCCGTACTATTCGCACATCGTGCATTTAAAGAGATGGACAAGGCTGATCGAGTACGAGCTTGTTATCTTCATGCCTCTTTGAGATATGCACAAAGAAGTTTTATGACAAACACGACATTACGGGAACGCTTCGGCATTGAACCTGGAAATAGCGCTATGGTTTCAAGAATTATTAAAGATGCCATTGAGTCAAAACTCATCCGATGTCACGATGAGAGTGTTGGTAGTAAAGCCAAAAAGTATTTGCCTTGGTGGGGATAAATTTGTTTGACGGGTGTTTGACTGATAGGTTGCTGCCTTCACTCATGTTTTAAAATAAATATTAAATAACAATGTGTTAGGAAATTTTATTTGTTTGATGGGTGTTTGATTGGAGATTAGAGGCGGGTAGCTGATATGAGCGACTACATAAGTCCTTATCAAGCGGTGTCAGGAGGTATGGAGCATGTTGAATCTCTGGGATTTGGTACCAATTGTCGTATCCGTGATCTCATTAGTTTTCTCTTTTTATCAGTTTTTTCAAAACTTCATTAGCAATAAAAATATTAAAAATAATTGTGTATTGAATCTCAAAGAGATTAGGGGTTTTTATCATTAGTTTTTACCTATCTAAGAAATTCAGTGTTGCCTTTGGATGTATCGCTTGCTAAACAAAGCGCAAGGTGAAGTTTATTTTTTATTATTTTTAAATGAGCTATTCCATTTCCGATAATAAGGGTACTCGGAAATTTGAAGAAAATCGCAGTTAAGCTTTCAGCTGAACGCCACTCTTTTTCATCTCAGACAAGAGACGCTCCAGCTTGATCTGAGGATTCAGTTCAGGATTCATGATATGGCGAACGTAAGCCAGCGCTGATGCCTCTAGCTCTTCAGGCGTTGCACGGATGGCGTTATTGACACTGAAAAACGGTAAAAACTTCATCTGAATTAAATTCGCTGTTTGTTGCAAAGGCTTGAGAAGCTCGCTGAGCGAATAATTATTATAGCCTCCCGCGATGTAGGCATCAGATGGACCACCCGTTGACACAGCAATCACAAACTCTTTGCCCTTCAAAGCATCTCCCTGTGGCCCATACGCCCACCCATAAGTGAGTACATCATCCAGCCATTTTTTCATAAGAGGTGGGCTGGAGTACCAGTAAAAAGGAAACTGAAACACGATGCGATCATGGGTCTCTAACTTTTTTTGCTCATGTGCAACATCAAACTGCCAGCTTTTGGACGTCTCATAAGGCAAGCACACGGTGATCTCTGGATGTTTACGTAACTCTTCCAGCCAACGTCGATTGACCCTCGATTTTTCAAGATTGGGGTGAAACAGATAAACTAACACTTTCATCGATGCAAAATCCTTTCCTCAAGCAATCATCTGCACATGATGCCTGATTTCCAAGGCAAAAACAACCTGTTAACCCAAAGTAGTAATGTCCGCTTTGCGCAAAGTTAAAATGTCCGCTTTCAATGAGAGTGGAGATAGTGATGACAGAGAGGGTATGGGGAATGAGTCAGCGGGAATGCGATTATT
>JAHFRR010000010.1 GCA_023266165.1 Thiotrichales bacterium | reverse complement strand
CGGCCTCGCTTATCCTTACATCGGACATCCGCAATCGTGCGCTTTAAAGCGGGAATTTTAGGAACCTGCTCTGCAGGCAAGTGAGTCAGTTCTACAATCTCATGGCCAGGCGGCAACGGCAACACCGCGTTTAAAAAGCTTTTGAGCAAATGCGGGTGCTCACCAAAAACTTTTTTGAAGACCACATCGGCTTTAGGATCTAAATAACGGGGCATCAAGGCACCTGCTGGGATATCATAAGATGGAACAATCATAACTGATGTGTTGAAAAAATACAAGCTAGGCTGGGTATTAATTGCCAATCAATATTAAATGGGGTCATAAAAAAGGGGCCGAAGCCCCTTTTTCTGTTACTCTGTTACCCCGCGAAGGACGGGGGGTTAGGATTCTAGAGTTTTAGCTCGTCACTACGCTGGTGCTAGTGCTAGTGCTGGTGCCACAGCAGATGAACCCGCACCCTGCACCGCAAGGGCAGAGCGGCGCTGCTGGCTGTTATACACAGCACCACCTATGGCAAACAAGAAAGGAAACACAAGAATCCCTCCAAACGTCACAAGCACAGCTTTAACAGCAAGTGTCACAGTCAAAGCCGCAGCAAGAGCTTTGAGCACCACACCTGTACTTCCACCAACAGCAGCAGAAACCGCTGGTGCAGACCAAGGAGCGGAGGCTACAACAGCTGCCCCAGTAGCACCCACACTAGCCTTCACTGGATTACGCCTTCCTGCAGAGAGCATACTGTTGGCTAACAAGGCGATGTTGAGAGATATCCCGAGTTCATTAAAACTTCCCAGAAGCACATCGCGCGGCCGCACGTCGTCAACGACAACAGCCTTGAGAGCCTCTAGAGCTGCGCACGCAGGAACATTATTCTGCGAAACTAAAAGGGTATCTGCCCCAGGATACTTGGTAAGATCATCAAAGTAAAAAGCTAGAACCAACAACTCACGAAGCTTATATCCTCTATACGAGCCATCTCTCTTCACCATAGTCAACTGAAATCCAAGGCTGAACCTCTCTTTCACTGCGTCGAACTTTTGTTTGCTGAGATCACCGTCAGTCAAGAACGACTCGATACCTTGATTGGGGAGCAGCATTTCCAAAGTCTTCACGAACTCTATCCTGTCCATATCACACCTCCATTCTTCAGTTAATTTTCCAGACCCAAGTTAAGATCTTCTTCACGCTTCTTACGCAACCTACCAAACAAGCTCCCCAGCGTATTCGCATTTCGCCCTGCACCCGCTGGGCTCGCAGCTGAACCCCGAACATTTGAAGCAGTGCTGGCTGGAACATTGGTCAGCGCCAAAGAATTTGAGCTTACCGGGCTCTGAAGCTCAACATCATCACCCTTCCTCTCTCCACCCATGTCACCACTCCCATCACCTGTCCCTACAACTCCAACGCTACTACTACGTGTTGTGGTTGTCAAGCCCCTACTATGCAATATATTGATATTTTGATTGTTAGAATTATTTCCAACTGGTGCGGTTGCGCTTGTATTTTGGCTTGAAGACACTGGGGCGGCTGCGTTCCTCTGCGGTTGAATCTGACTAAAGACCTTCTGTGTTCTTTTTGCTTGATTTTTCAGTTCACTCAGTTCCGCTTGAGCAGCAGCAAGCTCCCGCTTTAAACGAGCCTGCTCTGCAACAGCTGCTTTCTCACTCACGCACTGATCCCTTATCCTTTGATATGAACCTTGCAGCCGTATCAACTGCTCAAGCAATTTTTCTTGCTCCTCCTCAGCAAGGTTAGAAGCGCCTAAGTGCAGCATGAGGAGTTGCATCTCCTGCAATTTCTGATTCCTCTCCTCACGAATCTCGGTGGACATCTCAGTTGGCCACACGCTGATATCCTGCTGATACTCTTCACATACTGTGATAACGCGAGGCAGTGCTACCTGCACAAACTGCCGCGTCAATTCCTTCAACTGCAGCTCCAACTTTTCCTGTGCTTTGCAAAACGTTGGGACATCAAGAGTAGCGACATTACTCCCCACTAAGGTCTTTACTGCAGCTTGATACCTCTCATAACCAGCCTGCAGCCCAGCCACATCTCCAGCTTGAGCGAGCAACTTCTCGATCGGCGCTAGCTGCTGCTTCCATTCTGGTATTCGCGCCTTGCCCAATTGCACAAGCGACTCTTGAGCACAGCAAGCTACAAGCCTCTGTACCTCCCCTACTGCGTTTTGCACATCCGTTCGCGCCCCAAATATGGTTGCGAAATGAGGTATCTGTAGCATACCCTGAGATGCCTTCTGCAATGCATTCTCCAACTGAGTCAATGAAGGTATTACTATCGACCGGTTCTGGCTCCGATACTGGTTAACCAGCTGATTTAGCGCCTTCACGGCCTCTTCACCTTCCCCCAAAGAACGCTCTTTTTTCACGCCAAACAAGCATGACATGGAAATAGCACAGACATCAATGCGTGCCACAAAATCCGGCAGAGATGCTGTTTTTGGCAAGCCTGTCACAACGCATGCAGCTGCCTGCAACTGCGTTGTACGCCCTGAATTTGTCGATGCTGCCAAATATTGGAAATACCCCTGCAGAAAACCCAACTGCTCTGCAACTGGAGATTGCGATCGTCCTTCTAGGCAAGCCAACAAATTTACTTGAACCACTGCATTCTCTGCACTCCACAACGAGTTATTTTGCACATAGCCCTTCAGCCTAGACTGGTTCGGCGCAAACTTCGCAACAGCGCCCCCAAGCTGACTCAAGCTTGCAGGCTGCACTCCCAAGACGAAAAATCGCTTCAAGACCTCTCTATAGACTTGACACTTTTCTTGGGCAACCACAGCTTCTGTATAATATCGACTCTTTTCAAGCCTATCTGCTTCAGATACACTGCAACGAAGTACTAACGACTTATCGGGTTGCACTGTCAAAACCACACCCCGTTGCTGCAAGAGCAATTGCAACTGGGCCACAACTTGCGAATGTTCGCCAGCACAATACTTCAAAAGAGCGACCGTATCTTGATAACTTGACCGCCCCTGAACGCATTCTCGCTTAAGCCTGTCAAACTCATTCGCCACTGCACTGCCAATACCGATCTGTAATACTTGCGCTGGGAGAAAGATGCTTCGAGCATTTGGACCTGCAAAAACTTGAGCCACTGCGGATACAATATCTTGCCGCTCCTGCTCTTGCGCAAAACGCTCTGCTTCACCCGTTAAAGCCACTTGAGTTTGCACGCCCACTAAACTCTGCAAGTTGGCCTCTTGAATGGGGCTTCCAAGACTCTGCTGTAACACAACAGCACTGAGAATGGCTGCACACTTCTCACCAACTGTCGCAGGAGCGACTGGCATAGCGCGTGATTGCACACGCTCAGCCTCTTCTTTGCTCTCACCCATACTTGGCAAAACTGTCGTTGATGACGTTCGCGCCACTAAACGCTGCTCTGGTTCTTTCTCACTCTTGAGATTCCAAAGCGCCTGCGCTAACTGTCTATTCTGGTCTTGCAAGGTTTGCAAGGTACCTTCCAGCTGCATCAGCCTATCTTGAGAGGTGACAGCCTTGCTTAAATTTATTCTCTCTGACAGTTCTGGCTTATGAAGCCCCCAACACGCCAACGCTTCTGTGAAAGGCGTTGATGCCTGCAACAGTTCTGTAGCTACTGCCACATCTACCTTAAGCTGTATTTCTGGCAGAGCATCCAAGCGCAGCTTGAGCTGTGCCTGCATGTCTTCAGGAAGGATTTTTGCCAAGTCACCCATCCAAGCAGTGCTTCGAACGTTCGCAAGAGTCCATAACAAGAGCTCTTTTGCTTCTTCATAAAAAGTCTCACGGCGTTTTTTCAACTCAAAAACAAGGCCTAAGCCTACTACCTCACTTTGGCAGAAATCACTACCCAGAGTTGTGAGCAATTGCGCTTGCAACACTATTTGCTCTGGGGTTTTGCTTGAGTTGTTGAGCCTATCGCTGTCCTTACTTTCTATAGGTGGCGCTTGCAGCTCCGTCAACTGCCCTATCGATACCAATACCTGCTCACGAGCCTGCAACATCGCGAGTGCCGTCTGAGCACGTAGCAGCACAGCAGACACCCTCTCAAAGTCGCCTGTCACACCAGACTCATGAAGCAGTTCGATATTTTTCTGATGTTGCTGTAACACTCTATGAATGCTTGCAGCAGCCTGCTGTACAAACGCAACGTCTCTGCCCTGAACGCTCGGTAAAGCCTTATTTAGATCTGCTACAATAGCTTCCTCCAGAACCCTACGCTCTAGGTCTTTTTCCAACGCAGCAGCCGTAGTAAGCTCATGCCCTATAAAGTTCGTCACTAACATCTTGAGGGGCACCACAGGCCGCTCTTGATTCGGCTTACCCTGCAACCATCTTTTAATTTTCCCGCTGTCCCTTTCTATTGTCATGCAAGCAGCAACGGCCAACACAGCAAATTGGTAATGATCAATAATCTCCGCCTTCTCACCTGGCATTTGCTTTGATATCGAAGCTTGCAAACCCTTACTTGCTCCAAGCGTAGCCGCTCCGACAGACAAAAAGTTCGTGTTATCTCGCAAATATATGTCCTTGTAATGAAGACTTTGCTGATATACCAGCGTAATAAACTCAGAGGCCACTTTCTCAAATGCCGCTGGATATGTTTCTGATAATACGCGCGCACGCCCTGCAGAAGACACCTCCCCCGACGCTTTTGACTCCGCTTGAGCGCCGCCTACTGGACTTGGAAGAGCATCACTGTCTGTTTCACTGATCCGATCATCCTGCGCGTCACTCTTGGGAGAAGGCGACACCTTAGATGGTTGCAAGAACTTAAATACCGCATGCTCTACCTTCACCTGCCCAGGCTCCTGCGCCCTCGTTGCGTGGGAGGATGAGTACCCATGCATTGCACTCTCAACAGCTTCTTTGTCAACATACGCTGTATAAAAAGCTGCAAACCCCCGAAACCATACCTGCGCTTTCTCAAGGGGCATCTCCACAAAAGACCCCCATAATTTTTTTGCCTCACCCTCAACAGCCTTGGGTGCGTACAGTGCTCTTTCATACAGTGAAGCACGTACTTGAGTATTCCAGAGCTTGTCAAATGCTATAAGCGCCGTTAGAGCCTTCTGTGCCTGCGAACATTGTGTTTGCAACGCCTGAATCTTCTTGCACCACTGATGAGAGTCAGTAGTAGTTAAACTGAGCCCGTACACGGTCTCTAGGGGAAAGCACTTCAACAATGCCTGAGTGCTTCGCAGTTTCTCAAGTGCTGCGTTTGCTTTTGAGACCCGCTGCGCTTCATCCGTGTACTCAGGGCAAGCTAAGCCGTTCTCGATCTCTTGTTTCAGTTTCCCCAAATATGTTTGCAATGACTGTAGAGACCAAACACTTGGTGTTACCGATTGAAGCACCGCCACCTTCAAAGCAATGCCCCGCATCAGCGCGTCGATCGCTTTGCGAGGCCCATCATCAGGCAACCCCTCTAAATGCGCTCGAATAAAGTCTAGGTGCTCTACGCGCATGGTCTCCAACGCCTTGAAATCTGCTGTTGCTATAAAAGAAGTAGAAGTGATGTGAGGACTAAGATCTTTCACATAGCGCGTAAGAGCCGCACGCTGCGCTGCAATCACCTGATCCAGCAAACTGCCAGGCAAATCTCTTTTAACAAAACACCCTACTCCAAGATACTGATCTTTTAACTCACTCAGCGCCTGGTATTGCCTTTGAAAAGATTTTATCCCAGCCTCCTCAAGTGTAAAAGCATCCCCAGAAGACGCGTCCAATGCCGCTAACGCCCCTTGAATCTTTGCAGTACCTTCTTTGCAATATGCTTTATAGCAAGACAACTGATGCTGCGGCCCTTGTAAAGCCTGTGGATACAGCTGAAGCTGCTGCTCTAAATCTTGCTGCAACTCAACTGGATTACCTGTCTCTTTCTCCATAACGGCAATGATGTTCTTCACCTTTTCTCGCTTCTCAGCGAGCTCTGCCTTCTGCATAATCCCTCGAGGCACATCTCTGAAAGCCACTTCATCTGCTGGCGCCTCTATGCAAGTCAGCACGGTACTTTGAGGGCATCCTAGCTCTTTCCAGAAAGCACACAACGCGGCACAGCCAGCAACTTTCAGAGCATCCAGACAAGCCTTCTCTTCTTTAGACGTGCTCATGTCAAACATAAGCGACTTCTTGGGCACTGCGCGATACAGCACAGACAGAGCTGATCCCTCAACAGCTGCATTTAAAGGCTGCAAAGCAACTCGATTATTGACATGACCTTTTAGCTCTCCTCTCAGCGACTGCAATATCTGCGCATCCTCCCCATAAGAAGGGATATAACTTAACACCCACGTCACAGCAACAGTATTCTGGTTTGAGACACCAGTCAGTGAGGTAGAGCTCCCTTTTGACCTACTGAGCGGCTCTGTTGGCTGAGTCATCTTTCTCTGTGGTGTAAAGGGGGGCGTCGTGAATCCCATTGAAGCCACTGGAGGTGGCGTCATCTGCATTGGGGCCTGAGGGTTACTCACAGCACGTATTATCCTGGGAGTACCCAACACTTGCTCTGGCGTTGACAATGGCACGATCGAACCTCTCTTGCGAAACACAGACTGTCCATCTACCCTAACAACCTCTGTCCCAGAAGCCTCTAGACACCTTCCCTTTAGAGCTTGAATCAACGCACCTGACTCTTTAAACCACCCCTCCGGCACCCCTGCCTTCACGAAACCCTGTATCTGACGCTCCAACGCTCCACACTCTTGAGCAATATTTGCATACGCATTGGCCTTCTCATCGTCTTTAGCCTCTGTGACCTCTAATAGGTGAAAACGACGTAGGGCTGTAGGCTCCGTTTCTGTCAGCCATGTCTGTGCCTGCTCCACCTGATCACGCAACGTCGTGTTTTCCTTCAACACCTTCTGAAGTATATCTCCAGTATCTGAATGCTTTTGCTCTGTCTGGAGCACCAAGGCACCCTGCAATGCTTTAAGCTGATGGATGACCTGGCCATGCGTTTGCACAGCAGTAGTCCCCAAAAAGCCTTGTACCTGCGTGAAATCCTGAGGCAAAACTTTCAATGCCTCTATGAGAGCACTCAGCTTGATTACGTGCTGGAATAAGGCTGTGCACGCCTGGCCCACCTCCATCGACGCTATCGGCAAAACCTCAGACCACTTCGCACTCTCTAAAAAAGTTCTCAACGTCTCTAAATTCGTAATCGTAGCATCTGCAAGCAGTATTTTGCTTTTGAAAGCAACCCATTGTTGTGCCTGATGCCATTCTGCAACGCAGGATAAAGCCAAATTTTGAGCAAAATTAAAGCCTGAAACAGCCTCCCTTGCTGTACGAATAGTCTCTAGTTTTTTCTGCAAAGTCTCCAAAATCGATGAATCTGAAACGCTCTCTAGCTCTTTCAGAAGGAGCACCACATCGGTATGGGTCAAGGCATTTCGATAGTCTTGCTCGAGCTTTTGACGTTTCCCGATGTCGACAGCAACAAGAGAGAGCCCCTCAACCGGAACCTTATCTAAAAGCTTTCCAATCTCTGTAAGTTTATTTTTACAAGCGTGTGGATCAGAGGGAAGCCTCCCCAATTCCACAGCAGCCGCAACCAAATGATTATGCCACTCTATCGCAGGATGACTTTCATCCTCATCCTCTGCAACAAAGCAAAGGCGCAGCGCCTGATACTGTGCCCTCAGCTCACCAGAAAGATATGGCTCAAAAGAGCCCACCACCAACGTGTTCAGGGCAGTTTCTGCTGCCAAAAATAGACTTCGAGCTGTATTATACAAGGCTGCCTGCTCAGGCGTCAGCTCACCTGTCACGCTCTTAAGGCCCTCAACCCACCTCTTAAGCAATGTTATACTTTCGTCGATTATGTTTTTTATGCCTGGAGATTCTGAGCTCCCCTGAGCAACTGGAAATCCACTCTCTACCGCTGCATTAAAAACAACGCGCGCCGCCTCGCCTGTGAAGAAAGTCCTATTCTCCCCCCCTACCTTCTCATGCATAATGGGAACGACACTCATGACACTGGCATAACCACTGGCACGGGCTACATGGTAAAGGTATAAAAAATTCGAAACATCTGCTTCTTTAAGATACATTCGAAACTCTTTCCAACAACTCTCTGTAAGACTAAAAAAAGCGTCTGGATCATTTGGACACGCCTTTCCTGTACATGACAAGAACGACTTCACCAATGCTGGCTGATTCTGAGCTTGAGGCTTTTGCAGCGCTTCGCTAGAAGCGCTTGTCACATTGACAACTTGCTTTTGAAACTCAAGAGATAAAAACGCATCACAAAGTGTTTTCACCAAGTCACTACGATCAAAAAATGGCTTCGCAACCTGAGCATTCACCCTCAATAAAGCAGCGACATCACCACCTACACCGCCATCATGACTTTTCATTTCATCACTAGGAGGAAGCCCTTGAGATTTTTGCGGCTTTTGGCTCGGTGTGTCGAGAAACAGCTTTCTTTTAATGCTTTTGGCCACAGAACCCAATAGGGATTCCGTACCATCTGCAGACCCCTTTTTCTTTAGCCCAGGCGTCACCTCATCCTGCTTCTCATCTTTGACCGAAGACATTGGAGTATAGTCGGGTTTCAAACCATAGACTGTTTCGTCTGTTGGGACATCCTGAATAAGCTCATAGATGATTCTCGCAGTCCCATCCTGGCTCACGCTTTCCCATTTTGTCTCAGAAGATTGAGTAGCCCATATTTGACGGAGAAGACTCCTTGAAGTTGCCGAAAACAAATACTCACCTAAGCTAAATTTTCGTTTTTTTGCTTGTAGCGCCTGGTAATCTGCTGGGTTTAGACGAGCTTGTAGCGCTTGAACTCTTTCTGCTGGAGTCTCCAATACTTCTCTCACTGACAATAAAAGCTCTGGAGTCACGTAGATCTTAACCGGCTTCTTAGTACCTGTCTGCGAAGAAAAACAATAAACTTGATTGTTCGTAAACATGCTCATCACCTCCTGTGAGAAAAAATATTCAATCTTAGAAAATTAATTATTCGGAACCGTTGACTCATCATCTGAGCCATCATCTGATGATGATCTCGCCGACACATTATCAACTGCCACAACACTTGGATAGCCCGTTGCTATATTACTGTTACTGTTTTGTGCGTTACCATTGAGGATGGTCTGTCGCGCCGGCGTTGTAGAAGCTGTAGAAGAGCCAACAGCACTCCCTGTTGTAGGAGCAGTAGCTGCCACAGAGGGCTCTGCTGTAAGGGCCAGCGGCCTCTCTTGCGTCATCTGCCATGCGCGCACTACCTCCACGCGAGCTTCATTAGTCAGCCGACTCCACATAGCAGGCGGAAGATTGAGCCCAATAGGCATTCTGATCATAGCGTTGACTCCAGCACTCTCGCCTTCTATCAGTTGGCTTACACCTACTGTATTCATCAGAGCACAGTTACGCTGAAAACTCTGTATCCCATTCAAAAGAAAAGTAATACTGTCTGCATGCTGGCAACATACTAAAGCAGTTCTTGTATTGCCTGCTTGGTTTTCCAACTGAGCCTGCACATCTGCAATTCTCTGTTGTGAATGGGTGAATAAATTCTGTAACACAGGAAGAGAGTCAGCAGGTTCTCCTCCGAGACGCATATCGATTGCTGTCAGCGCTTTCATATACCCATCAACTCGCGCTGATGAATTTCGCATCACCGTCATGAATAGATCGCATGAGACATTGATCTCAGCGAGCGCTTCCTCGATATCATCAAAAACGTTAAGCACTTTAGGCAATCGATTCGTAGCTGCGTTGCTAGCGTTTTTGTAGAACATAGCCATCCCACCGGCGTAGTCTTTTGCAATACTGATAAACACCGACAGAATTTGCAAAACAACTGCGATATCAGCCGCGTGCAATAACAACTTATCTGCAAAAACGATCTGCGTAGTTTGAGAACCAATGGTATCAAATTCCCTGGAAAACGCGCGAAAAGCTCCTGTAGCTGACTTTAGAAGCACGTATGCCCCCTGCAGAATAACACTTGCCACGGCTACGCATTCGCTTGGCCTCAGCTTCAGCCGTGTCAAGGGAACCTTATCTTGGCTCATTAAAGCACTTCCATCACTCGTGCTCGGAAAGCGTTTACGAAGTATCGCCGCCGCAGATGTACCTTGATAATGCCTACCAGAATACTGCTTAGCCGTCTCATCGATACGTTCTTTCCCCTCAATCACCTTTGCCAGTTGCTGCAGCACTACGGCATAGCTGCCCTCCTGCTGATCAAACTCAGGGCTCCCTAAGAAAAATTTCAAAAGCATCGCATTGCCTTCAAGAGAAACCCCATATACCTGCGCCGCCCCTTCAAGATTGTCATAGGAAAACGTTTTCTGAACTTTATCAGGCGTTAAGAAAAGCTCACGTGCAGCATGTGACAACACCGTCAACGCATACTCCGAACTCCCACTTAAATACCGAGAGGCCACTTTCACTTCATCAATGGGGCGACTCACCTCATAAGAACTAACCATGAGACTCACAGAGAGAATCGTCAAGTTATAGATCGTAAAATAGTCAGCCTGATGCTTTGAAGTTCTATCTTCCATTGGTGTAGTAAGCAGAAAATCCGCAAACTCTCGCAAAGCAGACACCATCGTAACACGTATAACATCATTATCTTCTTTTGCGAGTTTTACAATCATTCTCGACAGAATACTGAATGCAAAATAGCGATGCCCTGTTTGCGGAAAGGCAGAATCCGCGCCCAGGTTGCAAAGAGTTTCGCTATAATCTTTTATAAGCAAATGGCCTACATCATGGATAGTAGGGCTCACAACCTCAAGCGGTACAAGCTTGTAGACTATCTTTTTTCTGCCGGGCTCAAAAGTTGAGACCAAATGCGAAAAGCCTGTGTTGTAGTCATGAATTTTCAAGAAATTTACGATCTCAGGGAAGTGTTTATCATCCTTATTTTTTTTCCACTCCAACACGCGGTCGTTAAATACTTGCGTGAATGGGGCCAAAATATTGATACTAGCACCTTGCGTTGTCGTTACTTTGTTGCTCACCGCAACATCTGCGCGAACTTCTTCTAACCGAGCAAGTGCCGCCCCCCCTGCATGGCGGGGAAGCATCCCTCCTGACTTTGACTCCACGACGCCAACGCCTGGTGCTGGTGCTGGTGCTGGTGCTGGTGCTGGTGCTGGTGCTGGTGCTGGTGCTGGTGCTGGTGCTGGTGCTGGTGCTGGTGCTGGTGCGTTGTTCATCATCATTCTCCCTACGTTTTCACACTAAATCAATATAACATAAAACCATGCTTTCCTCAAGAAATATATTCAGATAAACTCTACACCCCCATTAGACGACAAATTCCTGTTACACGCAAGCGGTTTGACTTTAAATTTACTATCTATCAATAATTATTTAAAGAAAATAAGTATGTAAAATAAAAATAACTTATTTAAAAAGAAAGAGTTAATATCAATATTTATAAGATTTTATATCATGATGAGTGAAAATAGCTATCTATATTAATGTCACAGAAAAGATTGGTTTTCAGCCTAAAAATACCCAAAAAACGCTTGTGACATACGTTACAATGCATTTTATTTCAAAAAATTTTTTAATATAGCGTTATTAAAAATAAATAACAAGGGTGTTATAGATCGCTAATACGCCACACCAGGTGCTCGTAAAAAATCTACGCCAGAGAGTGCGCAGCTTGATCAACAGCTTCATAACCCCCTTCATAACCCCCAAGACATTCCCCCTTTTTTATCATATACTCTCGCCCTGAGATTAAAATTTTGAGGCCTGCATGCAAATCCATGATAAAACGCTCGATGTGAAAACAAATTTAAAAACGCTGACGCTCTTAAAAAGCAAAGCGCAACCTGTCTGGGCAGGGCACCCTTGGGTGTTTCAAAAAGCGTTTGACCCAAATCACGCACCCCAAGAAACACCTGTCTCTGGAGAGCTGGTGCTCGTTGAAGATGCGGCCCATGTGCCCATTGGGGTTGGCATCTATAATGCCACCTCGCTTTATCGTGTACGCATGCTGTCGCGCATGAGTGAAAATCTCAAAACACTCCCTGAGATTCTCGATCGCCGTATTCAACAAGCCATTCAACTCAGAACACACCTGAACCTCCCCAATCCAGACACGCAGGCCTATCGCCTGATCAACAGCGAAGGCGATGGTTTATCGGGGCTGACGGTAGATCTCTACGGCGAGATCCTCGTCATTTCAAGCTCAGCATATTGGGTGGAAGCCTACAAAAACCTGATCTCTGAAAGATTGCAGTTTCATACAGGCCTAAAAACCTTACTCTGGAGGCCCCAAGAAAAATCTCTACTGCAAGATGGCTGGATCGCTGCATCGCATGCAGACGCACCTGCCTTATCCCCCCCTGTCCAACACACTCAGCAGATCCATCAAATTCGAGAATCCGGCCTGATCTACCAGATTGATTTCGGGCGCTCCCAAAAAACAGGATTTTTCTTCGACCAAAGAGAGAACCGCGTTGAGATTGCCAAACTGGCTCAAGGCAAGCGCGTGCTAGACCTTTACTGCTATGTGGGGGGATTTGCGCTCCATGCCGCCCAAGCGGGCGCCCGCTATGTGTTGGGGATCGACAGCTCAGCCTCTGCCATTGAATCTGCCAAAAACCATGCCACGCTTAACCAGCTCTCCCAGATAGAATTTCAATGCCGAGATGCCACCCAAGCGCTTGCCGAAGCGCGAGACTATGATCTTGTGATTTTAGACCCTCCCAAGCTGGTGCCCTCCCGAACGCATCTCTCCCAGGCTATGCGCTATGCCCAAAACCTGCATCGTCAAGTGCTAGAAGCCATGAAGCCCGGGAGTTTTCTGTTGACCTGCTCGTGCTCATCGGCCATCAGCCAAGCGCATTGGGTTGAGATGCTGCGCAACGTCGGTACCTCGCTCAAACGTTCGATCCAGATTTTAAAATATCTCGGCGCTGCCCCTGACCATCCAACCTTACCTGCTTTTCCAGAAGGGCAATATCTCCATGGAATTCTTCTCGTGATTCACTAAAACCTAACAACAGAGAAAAAAATGTCAGATCCCGATACAAAAACACACTTTGGCTTTGAAGAAGTCCCCTGGTCTGCTAAAAAAGACAAAGTCGCGGAAGTCTTTCATTCTGTGGCTTCACGCTATGACCTGATGAATGACGTGATGTCTTTAGGGCTGCATCGCCTCTGGAAGCACTTCGCTTTAAGCCAGACAGGACTAAAACCAGGAGAATGGGCGCTGGATTGCGCAGGAGGCACAGGAGACTTGGCACTGGGCCTGGCTGGGCAGGTGGGCAAAACAGGTCGTGTGATTTTATCTGACATCAATCCCAGCATGTTGGAACAAGGGCGTGAAAAGCTTGAAAACCAAGGAGTTTTAAAACCCATCGAGTATGCCTTGATCGATGTTGAAGCCCTCCCATTTCCAGATCAGACCTTTGACTGCATCACTATTGGCTTTGGGCTTCGCAATGTGACGGATAAAGATCAGGCACTGAGAGAGATGTGCCGCTGCTTAAAACCAGGCGGCAGACTCTTGGTACTGGAATTTTCAAAGCCCACATCCCCTCTTCTCGAAAAAATCTATGATGCTTACTCTTTTCATCTATTGCCTAAACTCGGGAAATGGATCGCCAAAGATGAGAAAAGCTATCAATATCTGGCAGAATCTATCCGCAAACACCCAGATCAAGCGACCCTCACAACCATGATGGAACAGGCGGGGTTTGCAAAAGTCTCCGTCCATAATCTCAGTGCCGGGATCGTGGCGCTGCATAAGGGGTATAAGCCATGATGAAGTCCTTGATGGTGAAGACCCTCGAGCGGGTCATCAATCAACATATCGCTCTGGATCTGGAGCACGAAACCCTGATGCAACCCTTGTTAAACAAGCCCCTTTCCCTGGTCTTAGAAGATTGGCGCTTGACGCTCACCCTCACACCTCAAGATCACCCCGCTCAATTCAAACTCTCTTTAAAAAGCGAGGATCGCGCACCCACCTTTATTCAAGGCAAAATGGCAGATCTCTTTCCCCTGGTTTTTGCTAACTCCCTGCCTGCAGCCCTGATGAGCAGTCAAATCCAGATTTCCGGGCAGATACACACGCTGGATGCCTATCAAACCTTCTTCAAACAACTGGATATGGATCTGGAGGTTGCCCTGGCAAAACATATGAGCCCAACCCTCGCTCGGGCGTTGATCCTGCCGTTCAAATCCGTCAAAACCCTCGCAAAACGCCATCTCCATGCGACCAAGCAAGATCTCCCGGAATGGCTGCAAGAAGAAGCCAATCTCTTGCCCAGCAAGGCGCGAATAGAAGATTTCTATCAGGATCTCCAACACATGAGAGAGCACTTAGATCGCTTGGAAGCTCGGGTGCGTCACATCAGCGAGATCAAAAAAAACTGAACAAGCGACTCGAATCTCCTGGTACAAACCCTCAAAATAGCCTAGAATTACCAAAACTGCGGAGCCTGACATGACCTCTTTTCACCAACCTTTGATCGTCTGCATCGGCAATATTTGCAGAAGCCCAATTGCGGAAGCAATTTTCAAAGCCCATTTTGAAAAATATTATCCCGAATGCACAGTGGCCTCTGCAGGTATGGCAGCCTTGACAGGGAATGCCGCAGATCCTTTATCTGTCAAGATTTCTCAGGTACACGGCTATGATTTGAGTGCCCATCGGGCGATGCAGCTGGAAGAACATCATTTGTTTCAACATGATCTGATTCTCGTGATGGAGCTCTTTCAGCAAAAGCAATTGGAGACAAATTTTCCGTTTGCACGCGGCAAAATCCATCGCTTAGGCAAGTTTCGAGAAAAAGATATTCCAGACCCCTATCTTAAACCCGTGTACGCGTTTGAACAAATGTTCAAATCTGTTTATGATTGCTCGCTGGACTGGCTCAATCAGTTTTGGCCCTCTCCTCAAAAATGAAAAATATCAGGAAATAGATTCATGACATTACCGCGCACGCCTTCTGCTTCTACTTTTGCTCTCAAACTCTCACGTATAGCCTGTATGGCTGCTCTTGGCTCCAGTCTGCTACTCACAGGTTGCGCGATCCCTGGCATGCGCATGAATACCCAAAATCTCACGCCCACCGTGAATGCCACAGGCCAAATCGTCACCCCCAGCATCACCCCCATCACCGCACAACTGATTCAGCAACAAACCGAAGAAGCGCGCATCATTCAAGCCTTAGCCGCGAAAAATTATCACGCGCCCCAAGGTTTCACCACACATCCGTCTCAATACAGCTATCATATTGGCCCTCAAGACATGATTCAGATCACTGTCTGGACGCCGCAAATGATGAGTGCACCCACCCTCAGCACTTCAGGTGCGCCTAACACCAACGCGGTAGATCTGAGTGGTCAAAGCGCCGGACTCACCCAAAGCGGGCAGATCTTGACGGTAGATAGCCAAGGCAACGTTTACTACCCCTATTTGGGCATGATTCATCTGGCAGGATTGACAGCCAATCAAGCACGACAAGTGATGAGCAACCACTTGTCTGTCTTCATGAAAAACCCACAAGTCTCTCTAACCATCGCCGCCTTCAGAAGCCAGCAGGTTGAGGTCACAGGGGCTGTTAAAACCAGTGCGATGATTCCCATCAGCAATGTCCCTCTCACGGTGCTCGATGCTGTCACCCAAGCCGGTGGGCCCGTGCTTTGCGGCGCAAGTACAGGCGTTGGTACCGCAGGCAACACCAGTTTATGTGCCGACATCAGTCATGTCAGCATCACACGAGATCACACCACCACCACCGTGGATCTCAATAATCTGCAAGCCCCCAATGGCACTTCAGATAACTGGATTTTAGAGAACGATGATATCGTCCATGTCCCCAATAATAATCTCTATCGCGTCTTTATTTTAGGATCTGTCACCCTCCCTGGCCCGTATAATATGGTCGATGGGGAAATGTCTCTCAAAGAGGCTGTGGGCGATGCCTCAGGGTTAACAGAAGGATCAGACCCTGAGTACACCTACGTCATTCGCAATTATCAGCAAAATCCGCAGATTTACTCTCTCAATATGCAATCTCCCGATGCCTTGAGCTTAGCAGGCGATTTTCAGTTGAAACCTGAAGATGTCGTCTTTATCTCGACATCACCCTTAGAGACCTTCAACGATCTCTTGGGTCAAGTCACTCCTAGCCTACAAACGGCTGTGTACACCAAATCCCTGATTGAATAATTTTTTTGAGCTTAAGGACCATAAAACCATGCTAGACACCCCTAAACACCTCCCCCAGGCTGATGATGAAGTCATTGATCTCAAAACCCTGATTGGTACTATTCTCAATGCCAAATGGTTTATCTTGGGCACCATGCTGATCTTTGTGATCGTAGGCGGCATTTACTGTGCCTTGCGCACCCCCATGTATCAAACCAACTCCTTGATCAGCGTGTCCAATAAAAGCAGTAATGCTCTGGAAAGCAGCGTATTGGCCAACGCGGCGATGTTTGGTGGGTTCAGTCGCACCGACCCGGTATCCACGGAATCTCAGATTCTCAAATCCCGCGCGGTGCTCTCTCCTGTGATCCAGCAGCTGCACCTGGATCTGAGCATCACTCCCCTGTATTTCCCGGGGATTGGCGGGCATATGGCACGCTCGTTTGAGACCCTGCACCCCAATCAAGTTGCCCCCGCACGCTTTGGGTTCAGTCGCTATAATTGGGGCGGCGCAAAATTGACTGTCAACCACTTTGAAGTGCCTGCCGATCTGCAAGATCATCCCTTTACTCTGACAGCAGGCAAGCTGGGCGCTTATACGGTTAGCTTTCAAGGCAAGATCTTGGGGACAGGCCACGTTGGAATCCCTCTGATACGGGTATTACACAACGGTCATCTGCTGAGTCTCACAGTCGCTTCTCTCAAAGCCAATCCAGGCACTCAGTTTATGCTGGTGAAAGCGCGAGAAATGAATACGCTCACCGCGCTTGGGCATATGATCAAAATCCAGCAGGTCAATAAGATGGCCTCCTTGCTCTCTCTCAGCCTTGAGGGCGAAAACCCTACTCAGATCGCTGAGGTGCTCGATGCCCTGGATAACAGCGCGCAAAATGAGAGTATCCATCAAAAATCGGAGCAAGCAGCCAAAACCCTCTCGTTTCTGAAAGCCCAAATCCCTGCTGTTGAAAACAAATTGATTTTGGCAGAAAGCGCCCTCAATGCCTATCGCGCCAGCTCTGGCAATATTGACATCACCGCGCAAGGCACTGCAATGCTCCAGGGCTTATCAAGCCTCCAGTCTCAAATCACAACCCTACGCGTACAACGTCAAAGCCTTGAATCTCAATACACCAATAAAAGCTATGAGATCCAGTCTTTGACCACACAGATTCAAGCGTTGGAAACCCAAAAACAAAAATTAATAGCCCAGACCAAAACCTTGCCCTCAGCCGATCAAACCTTGATGCAACTGACCCGCAATGTCACGGTTCAAAACGCTGTTTACACCAAGCTGTTGGGCAATCTTCAGCAGTTTGAATTACTGAAAGAGGGGACGATTGGGGATGTCCAAATCATTGATGACGCCTTTGTGCCCTATCAAAACATCAATAAGCCCGCCTCCATGCTGCTGACCCTCTTTGCACTCTTGGGCGCTTTACTGAGTATCATGGGCGTGTTTGTCCGTCAATATCTCTTTCGGGGCATTGAAGATCCTGAGATTATTGAAAATAAATATGGCCTCCCCGTGTTTGGCACCATGCATCAATGCAAAGCGCAATACAAACAGCTTCAGAAATTTGCACGCGGCTCTGTCAAACACTTGTCTGTCTTAGAAGAGCTAGACTCCCATGATGTCACCGTTGAAAGCTTCAGAAGCCTGCGCACCAATTTGATTTTTGAGCTGGCCAAAACCGATAACAATGTCATTGCCATCAGCGGGCCTATCCCAAACGTCGGAAAATCTTTTGTCTCCGTGAATGCCGCCGCAGCGCTCGCAGAAGCCAACAAGCGCGTGCTCTTAATCGATGGTGATATTCGTAAAGGGGATATTTATCAATATTTCAAAGATGTCAGATACCCAGGTCTTTGTGATCTTTTGGCAGGAACAGCAAAAGTCGATGAGTGTATCCATCATACGCGCATTCAAAACCTCGACTTTATCCCCACAGGTCGCCTCCCCAAACGGCATACGCAAGTCTTAATGAGTAAAAACTTTGAAGACATTCTTGCTTTCTTAAAACAACAGTATGACGTCGTGATCATTGATACCGCGCCTGTACTGGCCGTCACAGATGCCTTCATCATTGGCAAGCTTGCGGGCGTAAGGCTCCTGGTCATGGCGTATGGCATGCATGATGAGAAAGAATTGCAATTGACGCAAGCTCGATATGAAAAAGCTGGATTGGATATCACAGGCTGTGTCTTTAACCTGATTAAGCTCTCCAACAGCGCACTCAGCAATCGCTATCAATATGCGTATCGATATTCTTCGAAACGCTCTCAAGCAGAAGCGGCGTTACAAGAACAGCAAGACAGCACACCTGAGAAAAGCTAACACCATGCAGCCTCATCGCATCGGCTTTTTAGCAACAGGTTCAGAGCTTGTCAGCGGTGAGGTCATCAATACCAACACGCCCAAAATGGCGGCTATGCTTCAAGCGCACGGCGCGAAGCTCGGTGAGCACCTGGTCTGTGATGACACGCCTGCCCATTTGGCACAGTCACTCCAGTTTCTCAGCGCCCATCATCAGGGGATCCTCATCACAGGGGGCCTTGGGCCCACATCTGATGATTGCACACGAGAGGTTATCGCCCAGCATGTCGGTCAAGATCTGATTTTTTCACACGCCGCCTGGAATGCCATTGTCAAACGCTTGCAGCCTCGATATCTCAACATCCCAGAGACCAATCGCCGTCAGGCGTATTTCCCTGAAAAAGCCCTCTTATTGGAAAACCCAAACGGCACTGCCTGGGGGTTTTATCTCACAACAGAGTCACACGATTTTTTTGTCTTGCCAGGCCCTCCACATGAAGCATTGCCCTTATTTGAAACCCAAGTGCTCTCTCACTTAGAAGCGTTAGGGTATTTCTCAGATCATAGAATATTGACCTGGCGCGTGACAGGGGTCTCAGAAGCGTTGATCGCAGAACAACTGGATGCTTTAGGGGAACCCTTTGGCCTCACCTTCGGCTATCGCGCACATGCACCGTTTATTGACATCAAGCTCTGGATCTCAAAAACCCATCCACACCTTGAGACCATCCAAACCCAGGTGCTTGCGGTCATTCAAGACTATCGAGCTTAAAGTGGGTCTATGTCGTTTTGAGTGGGTAATTCTAAAAAATAAAAAACTTTCGCATCATAATTTCTTGTCCCCTCTCCCCCTTGCGGGCTACGGCATGCACACATCTTTCTAACCTATTGAATTGGCAAGGCTTTCTTATTCCCTCCTCCCTTGCGGAGGAGGGTTAGGGTGGAGGGTGCAGTTTGAAAAAGCCTTCAGAAGCAAAAAGGGGAATCTTGCGAT
>JAHFRR010000093.1 GCA_023266165.1 Thiotrichales bacterium | reverse complement strand
GGTGCTCGCGTCGAAATGATCTTTAACAATCTCACGAGTATGGCGCACCCCATGCACTTGCATGGCCAGGTGTTTGAGCTGACGGCCATTGACCATCAGCCCATCCACGATGGCCCCTTACACGATACCCTGTTGATTCTACCCCACACGCAAGACACGGTGACATTTGACGCGGATCATCCAGGTAAATGGGTTCTGCACTGCCATATGGCCTATCATCAAGCGTCAGGGATGATGACGATGATTGAGGTTGGGTCGTAGATATCATGCCATTTGAACTACACACCCCGTATCTACCCGCTGGAGATCAGCCAAAGGCTATCCAAGGATTGGTAGAAGGCTTGCAAGATGGCTTGATGCACCAGGTGTTATTGGGGGTCACAGGGTCGGGTAAAACATTTACGATGGCCAATGTGATCCAACAAGTCCAGCGTCCTACCTTGATTTTGGCTCACAACAAAACCCTTGCAGCGCAGCTGTATAGCGAAATGAAACACTTTTTCCCGAAGAACCCCGTCGAATATTTTGTTTCGTATTATGACTACTACCAGCCTGAAGCCTATGTGCCCTCGTCAGATACGTATATTGAGAAAGATGCCTCCATCAACGAGCATATTGAGCAAATGCGTTTATCTGCCACCAAAGCGATGCTAGAGTCAGACAGTGCTATTATTGTCGCGACAGTCTCCGCCATCTATGGCTTGGGAGACCCTAGAGCGTATCTAAAGATGGTGCTGCACCTCAATCGCGGTGAACCCTACACACAAAGAGAGATTCTGCATCGTTTGGCTGAACTTCAATATACGCGTAATGATATGGCCTTTGAGCGAGCAACGTATCGGGTTCGAGGGGATGTGATTGACATCTTTCCGGCGGAATCTGACAAGCTGGCCGTCAGGGTAGAATTGCTCGATGACCATATCGAACAGCTTTCTTACTTTGACCCCCTGACAGGCCAGCGGGAACGCAGTGTGCCGAGACTCACGGTGTATCCCAAAAGCCATTATGTGACCCCGCGCGAAACCATTTTAGGCGTGCTTGATAACATCAAGGCAGAACTCAAAGCACGAGTGGCTGAGTTTGAGGCGGAAAATAAGTGGGTCGAGGCTCAACGCATTGCGCAAAGAACGCAGTATGACCTGGAAATGCTGGTCGAGCTGGGGTATTGCTCGGGCATTGAGAATTATTCCAGACACTTATCAGGGCGAAATCCAGGGGAGCCGCCGCCAACTCTATTTGACTATCTCCCCAAAAATGCTTTACTCATCATTGATGAATCCCATGCCACCGTGCCCCAATTGGGCGCGATGTACCGCGGCGATCGCTCCCGCAAAGAAAATCTGGTGAACTATGGCTTTCGCCTGCCCTGCGCCCTGGACAATCGACCCTTAAAATTCGAAGAGTTTGAGCGTCTTGTGCCTCAGACCCTCTATGTCTCTGCAACCCCTGGAACCTATGAGCTGACCCATACGGATAACACGGTTGAGCAAGTCGTCAGGCCCACAGGCCTCTTAGATCCTATGATAGAGGTCAGACCTGCAGGGCGTCAGGTTGAGGATGTCCTGACTGAGATTCGCCTTCGTGTGAGTCTCAGCGAACGCGTTTTAATTACCACGCTCACAAAACGCATGGCAGAAGATTTGACAGAGTTTTTATCTGAGCAAGGCGTGAAAGTCCGCTATCTGCATTCTGATATCGAAACCGTTGAGCGTGTTGAGATTATTCGAGATTTAAGACTGGGCGAATTTGATGTCTTGGTCGGGATCAATCTTTTGCGAGAAGGGCTCGATATGCCTGAAGTCTCACTCGTTGCCATTTTTGATGCCGACAAAGAAGGTTTTTTGAGATCCGAGAGATCTTTAATCCAGACCATTGGCCGCGCGGCGCGCCATCTATCAGGACGCGCCATTCTCTATGCTGATAAAATCACGGACTCCATGAAAAAAGCCATCGATGAAACCCATCGACGCCGCGAAAAGCAAACCCTCTATAATCTCGAACATGGCATCACACCCAAAAGCATTAAAAAGACCGTAGAAGACATTTTAGAAGGCGCTTACAGTCGAGCCCACAAAGAAACTGAAAACCTGCGTAAAGCCAGCATAAAGCCCTCTATGGCGCATTATGAAAGCCTCACACGCCCTGAAGTCTCCCGGGAACTCCAAAAACTAGAAAAGCACATGCGTGAACAGGCCAAAAATCTGGAGTTTGAAGCCGCTGCGCAAACACGAGATCAGATTGCACAGCTGAAGGCGTTATGGTTGGGGGCATGAGGAGGTTTGAGAGCTGTAATGATAAACTGCTCCAAAACCATGAAGAGGAAAAAATGGTAAAAATATTAATTCTTTCCGCGTTCCCCCCCGAGCGAACAGCAATTGACGCTTTATTTCCAGGTGCTGAGCGAGTGCTTGATACTTCCAGTACTCCAAAAAACGTGCTCAAGGCTGAATACCATGATATGACGATTTACCTATCCTATACAGGGCTAGGAAGCTCGCTGTCTGCCTGTAATACAGCTGTTTTATGCGAGCGCTTACAGCCAGATCTTGTCATCTTTTGTGGTGTAGCGGGAGGTGTTTGCCCTGACACACAGAAGCATGGAGATATTATTGCTGTAACAGGAGCACATCATAAAGACTTCGATCACTTGCCACAGGTCTTTACAGAGGGATCTGCCTACCATGGATGTTTGTTTGACCCACACACGGGCGAAAGAAATAGTTACCACTTTGCCGTTGAACCTGCGCTGTTAGATTGCCTTAAAACGATTTATCCTGAAAACTCCTTTGGCGCCATTGCCACGAGCAATGCTTTTCCAACACCACCAGGAAAATATCCAGAAGTTCTAGAAACCTGTGTGGCTATTGAAATGGAAGGGGCTGCTGTGATGGAAGCAGCTACATGCCCTGTCATTATTTTACGTAGCCTGAGTAATTTACTCGATAAAGAAGGTAAAAATTTGGGTGAGCCTGAGGGTATTATTGCTCTCTGCGCCCACAATCTTGCGCAGGCTTTGCAAAGTCTTTTAGCATCTCCAGCACTGAAACCTGCTATTGAAAAAGCACATATCACATTTTTAAAAAACAAACTAAGACTCACCCCTCACCAGGAGGATGGCTGCTTCAATCGTATCTATGAAGCCAAAGAGCAAGTTTCAGCGACTCACAATGCTACTCAATACACCCTATCCAACCAAACAGCCATCCATTATCTTCTCGAGAAAGGTGATTTTTCTATTTGGCATCGCCTGGCTGTTTCCTCTGAAACTTGGCAAGTTATTCAAGGCGATCATGTGAATGTGCACATTCTGAATCCAGAAACCCGCGCTTTAACTTCCATACAAATAGGTTCCGACGCACAAAAAAACTATACCGTCCCTGCTGGTCATTGGTTCTGTGCAGAACCCGCTGCGGGTGCTGCAGGCTTTAGTCTGTGTACATGCACGGTGACGCCTGGTTTCTCATATGAGCTTTTTGAACTTGCACAGATAGATCAGCTATGCAAAGATTTTTCTGCACATGTGACTTTTATTCAAAAATTCACGAGAAGCCCTGGTCATACTGTTGTTGCAAGTACTACAGAAAGCAAGTCAGAGGAGGAGTCTTTCAGCAAAAAAAGCTCTGGACTGACACGGAAATGCTTCTGTATGTCCAGAGCACACCCTTACGGTTTTTAACTGATGATTTGACCGTACAAGCTATTGACACAGGAAATATCAATCAAGTCAGTCGTATCACCGATGGCATTCGCAGCGTTATCGTTACCCGTGTACCAAATAAAGCTGCCGGATTACCCACCCCTGCTCTTTAACGAGCTACGGCATGCACATATCTTTATAGCTTATTCAATTGGCAAGGCTTTCTTATTCCCTCCTCCCTTGCGGAGGAGGGCTAGGGTGGAGGGGTGGTTGTGCAGAGCTGTCCCATTGCAATACATAATCCATGAGAATTCTCCCCAGCTCGTCGTCCTGATGCCACGCGCAGCGGGGCCGTCAGGAACCAGGATTCATAAGGCTTTCACGAAAATCATAACGCCTCGAGTGCCAAAACGACGAAGCGAAAAACTTAAACTTATTTTCATGTTCTATCCAACACGTACCCTCCACCCTAACCCTCCTCCACAAGGGAGGAGGGGATAAGAAAGCCCTGCCAATTCAATAGGTTAACAAGATATGTGCATGCCGTAGCCCTCAAGGGGAGAGGTGACTGAAAAGCCTTGCCAACGCGGCTATCACAAACCTGCCTCACTGCGGCCCTAACGCATTCCCAAAATAGCTGCCATAGCCATTGGCCAAGGTGGCTGCGGTGTTAGCCGCTGCCGGTTGGACGGCGGAATCAACGGTGGAGCAGGCTGTTAAGGTCAGGCATGCCATCAAGATCAATACCCACCGAAGTCCCCTCCCTGACAATCTCATCCGATTTCTTTACCGAAACGCTGCTTCAAGAAAGCACGGCATTGAGATCCAAACTCAGGATGTGAAATCGCGTAATCCAGAGTTGCTTCTAAAAAGCCTAATTTGCTGCCACAATCATAGCGACGCCCTACAAAAGCATAAGCCTCCATACTGTGGGTTTTCAGCAGCGTAGCAATCCCGTCGGTCAGCTGGATCTCCCCACCCGCGCCGGGTTTTACGCGCTCTAAGGCACTGAAGATCTCAGGGGGTAAAATATAGCGCCCAATCACGGCCAAATTCGACGGCGCTGACTCTGGCTTAGGTTTTTCAACCATGGCATGAATGCGTCTTTGGGTATCGATAGACACAATGCCGTATTGCTGAGTTTGATCTTGAGGCACTTCTTGAACCGCCAGCACCCCTTGGGCACCAGCTTGAAAGCGTTCGATCATCTGCTGTAAGCAATTTTTAGGAGAGGCCCGCACCAGATCATCCGCCAGTAAAATAGCAAATGGCTCGTTGCCCACCCAGTCTTTGGCACACAAGATGGCATGCCCCAGCCCCAGGGCTTCCTGCTGACGCACATAAGCGCATGACACGCCCTTAGGGATCATCTCTGTGGCTTTTTGTAAAAGCTTCAGATCCCCTTTTTGAGCCAGCTTGAGCTCGAGCTCATAGTTTTTATCAAAATGATCTTCAATCGCCCGTTTTGAGCCACTGGTGATAAAGATCAGCTGTTCAATGCCCGCAGCCAAGGCTTCTTCTACGGCGTACTGGATCAAGGGCTTGTCGACAATCGGGAGCATCTCTTTAGGACTGGCTTTCGTTGCGGGTAAAAATCGCGTACCCAAGCCTGCAACGGGAAATACAGCCTTGCGAATTTTCACGGTCATGTCATAGCACTCCCTTACAGAGCCAGCCTCGAACGATATCCATATGCTCGTAACTGGTAAAGTCAACATCCATCGGAGTGATAGAGGCATAGCCTTCTTGAATCGATCTGAAATCCGTCCCTTCGCTGTCATCTTTGATCTGACCGGCATGCCCAATCCAATAAATGGGTTTACCTCGGCCATCGGCGTGGGGAATCAAGCGCTCTGAGCAATGCCGTGAGCCTTGACGCGTAACACGACAGCCCTTCAGGTCTTCTCTCGGGACATTGGGAACATTGACGTTCAGCAAAGTTCCTTCAGGGAATTTTCCGTTTTGAAAGA